>JAWLGW010000110.1:0-10938 GCA_041690735.1 Planctomycetota bacterium | reverse complement strand
CTGCGTTGCTCGGAGCTCACAATGCGCTGCATTGCTGGACCTCCTCGCGCCTTGCCAGGAACGGCGATGCCTCGACGAGCTCGATCGAGTTATCTCCTTCCGAGCCCTAAGTCGACCTGGCGCCCGGCGGCTCTTCGAGCCATGGTGAATGCGCGCCCGGCGGAGGCGTCGATGGGCGCGGAGGTGTCGCATGGCTGAGCGCGCGTCCCTGCTGGAGGTCCTCCGAGGCCGCCCCTACCTGCTCGCCGCCCTGCTCGTCGCCGTGTGCCTGCTGCACGGCTGCGCGACCGGGCAGCTCGGGCCCCCCACCGAGGCGTCGCTGGAGCCGGTCCGGCGCGTCACCGGCGGCGAGATCGCCTTCCTGGCCCTGGTGGCGGTGCCCTTCACGGTGGCGACGGACCTGTTCATCCTGCCCTGGTACATGGCCAGCCACGACGACAAGCTGTTCTTCCCGCTCACCCGGTGGCTGCTCAAGGCGGTGCTGCGCTAATCGAGCCGCGGGGGCGGGGGGATCCCCAGCTTGGCCCGGACCGAGTCCAGGGCGTCGTGCATGTCCTGGGCGCTGGCGAAGCGCTGGCGGGGCTTCTTCTTCATGGCGGTCCGCACCACCTCGCACACCGGTGTGGGAACCTTGGGGTTGAATTGCTCGATCGGCGGCGGGTCGCGCTCCATGATCCCCTGCACGAAGTCCTGCAGGGTGTTGGCCACGATCGGGTAGCGGCCCGTCAGCAGGTGGTACAGGCTGGCGCCCAGCGAGTACAGGTCGGCCCGCGCGTCCACCCCTTTGGCGTTGTTGACCTGCTCGGGCGGCATGTAGCAGGGGGTGCCGATCCCCTCCCCGTCCCGCGTCCCGGCCGAGACGCCGATCTGCTTGGCGAGGCCGAAGTCCGAGAGCTTGGCCACCCCGTCGTCGGCCCGGTACAGGATGTTGGCCGGCTTCACGTCGCGGTGCACGATCTGCTCCCGGGCCGCGTAGTCGAGGGCCCGGCACATCTGCAGGCCGATCGACACCGCCACCGCGACCGAGGGGGGGCCCCGCCGCTCGATCAGGCTGTTCAGGTCGGTCGCCTGGAAGTACTCCATGACGATGAAGTACCCCTTGGGGAAGGGGCTGGCGTCGTAGATCCGCACGATGTTGGGGTGCTCGAGGCGCGAGATCGTGGCCGCCTCGCGCAGGAAGCGGGCCTCGGTGCGGGCCGAGCGGCGCTGCCGCTGGCGGAGCACCTTGAGGGCCACCACCCGGTCGAGCACCAGCTGGCGGGCCTTGAACACCAGCCCGGCGCTGCCCGCCCCCAGGCGCTCCAGGATCTCGTAGCCCTGGAACTCGGTGGAGTCGAAGCTGATCACCACCGAGCAGTCGGGGCACAGGTAATTGCCGTCGCGCTCGGGGACGTCGCCGTCGGCGAAGGTGGCGAGGGTGATCGAGCGGCCGCAGCAGGCGCAGGCCTTGGGGGCGTCCAGGAAGGAGACCGTCTCCTCGCCCTCCTCCTCCAGCTCCGCCAGGTCGTTGACGTAGCGCACGTCCCACACCTGCTCGCCCGCCAGCAGGCGGTCGCCGGGGGCGAGGGGCTGGGTGTCGGCGATCCGCCGCCCGTTGACGAAGGTCCCGTTGCGGCTGCCGAGGTCGCGGGCCAGGGCGCGCTCGGCCCGGTAGTCCACCTCGAGGTGCACCCGCGACAGGTGGCTGTCGCGGATCTTGGTGCTGGCCTTGGAGGACCGCCCCAGCGAGTGGCGGGTGCCGTACGGCACCGCGATGCACTCGCCCCGCTCGGGTCCGCTGGTGAAGGTCAGGACGACGTACATCGACGCTCCGGCGGCTGCAGCCTCCGGGTGATTCCCTCCTGGCCACGAGCTGCTGTTAGCTCTTAGCTGTTAGCCGTTAGCTCGGGCAGGCCGCCACTAACTGCTAATCGCTAACGGCTAACTGCTGCTCCTGCGAAGAGGGGTCACACCGCGCCCGCTGCCCCCTCTGTTTAATCGCTGCCGAGGCGGGCCCGCAAGAGGCGCAGGTCCCGCCGCTGCTCCTCGCTCAACTTGCGCCGGATCAGGCGAGTGGTCTCGCTGGCCTCCTCCGCCCGGCGGAGCCGCTCGAGCGCCTCCGCCCGCAGGGCCGCGGCCGCGGGGTCGCCCGCCGGCAGGCGCTCGACCTCGGCCGCCCGGGCGCGGGCGGCGTCGAGCTGATAGCCCGGGTGGCCGGGGTAGAGCGCGGCGGCGCGGTCGAAGGCTTCGCGAGCGGCCGCGGGGTCGGGCGCGGGGCCGCTGGCGAGGAGCTGTCCCAGCTCGTTCCAGGCGCTGTGGGTCCGGGGCGCAGCCGCGACCGCGGCGCGGGCCTCGGCCACGGCCGCCTCCTGCAGGGGCGCCGCCTGCTCGGGCACCGCCTCGGCCAGCAGCCGGAAGGTCTCGGCGTGCTCGAGGTGGGTGCGCGGGTCCCAGGGCCAGGCCTCGGCCGCGCGCTCGTAGGCCTCGGCGGCCTCGGTCAGGGCGGCGGCGGCTCGCTGCGGCTCCCCCCGGGCCAGGGCCAGGGCGCCCGCGTCGCGGGCCGCCCGCGCCCCCTCACGCTGAACGTCGGCTTCGAGGCCGCGGGGGAGCAGCGAGAAGCCCAGGGCCAGGGTCAGCGCGGCGCAGGCCGCGCCGGCGGCCAGACGGAGGGCGGGCGGGGAGGTCCAACGCTCGGGCTCCTCGTCCCCGCGCCCGGCGAGGGCCGGGGCCAGGGCCGCCAGGGTGAAGGTCACCGCGAACAGCCCCGGGTGGTGCAGGCCGAAGTTGAGCAGCCCGTCGCCCAGGAGCGCGGCGGCGCCGGCCACAGCGGCGGCGCCCAGGAGGCGGGGGTCGCCCGGCGCCCGCTCCAGCGCGCGGGTCAGGGCGCGCGTCAGGGCGAAGGTGAGCAGGGGGACCAGCGCCGCGATCGCGATCAGCTCACCGCCTGCGGCGGCGTCTCCGTGGGCGCGAAGCAGCAGGAGCGCGACGCCCAGGCCCGCCGCCGGCCCCGCCCACAGCCGGGCCGGCCACGCCTCACCCGCCGTCTCCTCCGCTCGGGCGACCGCGGGCGCGAGGCAGGTCCCGACCCCCTCCCACACCCAGGCGACGATCAGCGCCGTCCAGGCGGCGAGGCCCACCAGGCCGCCCTCGGCCAGCACCTGGACCAGGGCGTTGTGGGCATGCAGGGTCTCCTCGGCTCGGAGCGGCTTGTAGGCGCCGTAGAACTCGCGGAACTGGTTGACCCCGACCCCGAGCAGGGGGTGGTCGCCGAGCATGCCGAGGCCGGCCGACCAGTACTCCAGGCGCACCGTGAGCGACAGGCCGACCCCGACCCGCTCGGGGCCGGCCAGGAAGGCCGCCAGGCCCAGCCCGCCCACCAGCGCCCCCAGGACGGCCAGCGCGGCCAGGACCTGCCGGCGGCGATGCGCCAGGCGTGGGTGGAGGAGCGTCAAGGCCGCGCCGACGACCGCCAGAGTCACCACCGCGCCCTTGCTGCGGGCCGCGAGCAGCGTCGCCGCCGCCACCACCAACGCGCCCGCAGGGACGGCCCCCAGCGGGCGACGGCGTAGCCGCCAGGCGAGGGCGCCCAGCAACGGGAGCGTGGCGCACACCGCGCTCGCCAGCAGGCCTGGCAGCAGCCAGGGTCCCACCGCGGCGACGGCGCGGATCCGCTCCTCGAGGGCGGCGCGGAAGCTCGCGTCGTGCAGGGCCAGCTCCTCGTCCAGCTCGCCCCGCTCGAGGGCCTCCCGCAGCGCGGGGCGCTCGATCAGGGCGTCGTGCAGCCCCAGCAGAGCACCGGTGAGGACGCAGGCCACCAGCAGCGCGGTCAGCAGGCGCGCCAGGCGCGGATCGCGGGCCAGGTCGCGGCAGGTGAGCGCCAGGAGCAACAGCCCGATCCAGGTGGCCGCGGTCCGCCAGGCGAGGTCGGGGTAGGGAGCGCGCGCGGCGCCGATCGCCAGCAGCGCCGCCAGCAGGGCCAGCGCCGGGAGGCGCGCGCCCGACCGGGCGAGCGGCGCTTCGCCCTCCAGCAGGCGAGCCGCGGCGACCACCGCCACGGCCGCGAAGGCGAGCACGTCGAACAGGAGGTGCGCCCCCGGGGCCAGCAGCTCGATCCCGCCGCCGGTGGTGAAGGTGCGCAGCACCAGCACGCACACCACCAGCGCCAGGCCCACCGACAGCAGCAGGCGCGGGATCGGGCGCGGCTCCTCCTCGAATGCGGCCACCGACGCACCGCCCGCGCCGCTGGCCTCGCTCACTGGGGCGGCGTCGCGCTCGCGGTGTGGTGGGCGAGGTCGACCCTCATGGCCCGCAGGGCCTCGATCACCCGCTCCTGCCAATCACCCGGCGCCTCGCCGCTCCAGGGCAGGGTGAGCGAGCGCGAGGCGCTGATCAGCACCCCGCCGCCGCGGGCGTCGAGGGCCGCCTGCAGCACCGCCGGGTCGCCGCCCTGGGCGCCGTAGCCAGGCATGAGGAAGTAGGCCCGCGGCATGAGCTCCCGCAGCCGCCGCACCAGGTCGACCGGCGCCGTGAGGCCGACCACCGCCCCCACCAGGGAGCGACCGTCGTCGCCGCAGTGCTCGGCGCCCAGGGCGTCCACCAGCCGGGCCACCTGCTCGCACACCGTCTCGCCCGAGGCCAGGCGCAGATCCTGCAGGTCGCCGGCCCCGGGGTTCGACGTCTTGACCAGCACGAACACGCCCTTGTGGTTGTTGGCGGCGGCGCTGACGAACGGCTCCAGCGCGTCGCGCCCCAGGTAGGGGTTGAGGGTCAAGGCGTCGAAGGGGCTGCCCGGACCGAGCAGGCGCTGGGCGTAGGCCTCGGCGGTGGAGCCGATATCGCCCCGCTTGCCGTCCGCGATCACCACCGCGCCCCCTTCGCGGGCGGCGGGCGCCACCCGGGCGGGGGTGTGCCAGTCGTCCTCGAAGAAGGCGACCTGCGGCTTGACCGCCGCCACCCGGTCGGCGAGCAGCACGGTGGTGGCGGCGGCCCACCCGGCGGCGTCGAGCTCGACCGGCAGCTGCGCCGGCCGCGGGTCGAGGCCGGCGCAGATCGGCCCGCGCGCAGCGCACAGCGCCCCCAGACGATCGGCGAAGTGGACGGATGCAGCCATGGGCCTGCCTCCTGAGCTGACGTTCAATCTACCACCGCGCGCCCACCCGGCCTGCCGAGCAGCCCTGGCGAGGGTTTCGGATTCCTGACAAGGTAGGCGACGGAGGGAGGGTCCGGTGAAGATCACCGTCACACACCTGACCGGGTCTCGCGCCGGCGCCACCCAGGAGCTGACGGGGCAAGTGCTGACGGTCGGGCGCGACCCCAGCAACGCGCTGGCGTTCGACCCCAACCAGGACGCGGCGGTCTCGGGCTTCCACGCCAACCTCGAGGTGCGAGGCGAGACGCTGGTCCTCACCGACCTCGGCAGCAGCAACGGCACCTTCTTCAACGGCCAGCGGATCAGCGGGCCCACGCCCCTGATCTCGGGCGCCAACGTGCAGTTCGGGGAGGGCGGCCCGATCGTGGTGGTGAGCTTCGCCGCGGCCCCGGCGGCGGCGGCCGGAGCGGCGCCCGCGGCTGCCGGGGCGGCCGCGGCGCCAGCCGCGGCCGCTGCGCCCCCTGCTGCCGCGGCGCCACCGCCCGCGGCAAGCGCGGCGCCGCCTGCCACGCCCCCGACCCCCGATGCACCGCCCGCCAAGGACGACGCGCCCGCCGCCGACGCGGCTCCCAAGAAGAAGTCCCGCCTGCCTGCGCTGGCCTGCGGGGGCGGCGTCGCCGCCTTGCTGCTCACCTGCGTGATCGGGATCGTGTGCTACATGCTGCGCGACACCCTGCGGGACGTCGTCCCCCCGGGAGCGCAGCAGTACCTGCGCAAGGTTCCGGGGGTGAGCTTGATCTTCAAGGCAGCCAAGCCGCCGCGCATCCCGCCGGTGCGGGCGCCCGCCGGGCTCAAGCCCCCCCGTCTACCCGCTGGCGCCAACCGCGCCGCGGGGGCCGCGGGGGCTGCGGCCGGGGGCAGCGAGGGCGAGACGCCCGAGGGCGCCGAGGAGGCGCCCGCCGAGGAGGCGCCCGCCGAGGAGGCGCCCGCAGCAGAGGAGGACTCCTGACCGCCGACCTGCAGACCCTGCTGAGCGAGGGCGAGCGCTCGCGCCTGGTCGAGACCCGCCGCGACCTCCACCGCCACCCCGAGCTGGGCTACGCCGAGGAGCGCACCGCCGGGGTAGTGAGCGAGCGGCTGCGCGCCGCCGGCTACGCGATCCAGGAGCGTGTGGCCGAGACCGGGGTCCTGGCCCGGCTGGGCGAGGGCGAGCGGTGCGTGCTGCTCCGCGCGGACATGGACGCCCTCCCGGTCCAGGAGGAGAACGAGGTCCCCTACCGCTCCGCCACGCCGGGGCGCATGCACGCCTGCGGCCACGACGGCCACACCGCCTCGCTGCTGACGGCGGCCGACCGGCTGATCGCCGCGCCGCCGCCGGGGCGGGTGGTGCTGTGCTTCCAGCCGGCCGAGGAGGGAGGCGACGGCGCCGGGCGCATGATCCAGGAGGGCGCGCTGGAGGGCGTCGACGCCGCCTTCGGGGTCCACCTGTGGAACACACTCGAGGTGGGCAAGGTCGGGATCGCCGCCGGCCCCATGATGGCCGCGGTCGACAAGTTCGAGGTCACCCTGGTGGGCGTGGGCGGGCACGGGGCCATGCCGCAGGACGCGGTCGATCCGGTGGTGGCCGCCTGCGCGGCGGTGACCAGCCTGCAGACGATCGTGTCGCGCGAGACCGACCCCCTCGACGGGTGCGTGGTGACGGTGGGGCGGCTGGAGGCCGGCGACAACTTCAACGTGATCCCCCGGGTAGCGCGCCTGTGGGGCACCTGCCGCTCCTTCTCCCGGCAGGCCTACGAGCGGCTGCCCGACCGCTTCCGGCGGGTCGTGGAGGGCGTGGCCGCCGCCCACGGGTGCGAGGTCGAGGTCGACTACCAGCGGATCTGTCCCCCCACGGTCAACGACCCCGCCATGGCGGAGCTGGTGCGCGAGGTGGCCCGCGACCTCCTGGGCGCCGAGGCGGTGGTGACCGAGGGCCCCGGCGCCCGGACCATGGCGGGGGAGGACTTCTCCCGCTACCTGGAGCAGGTCCCGGGCTGCTTCTTCTTCGTCGGCTCACGGAACGAGGGCAGCGGCAAGGTGCACCCCCACCACAGCCCCCTGTTCGACATCGACGAGCGGGCGCTGGACGTGTCGGTGCGCATGCTGGAGGGGGTCGCGCGCCGATTCCTGGCGGAGGGCCGGTGAGGGTCGTCGCCGGTCCTACGCCGAGCCTATAATCGGCTCCGCGAGGGGAAGGAACCCGGCTCCATGGCGACCTGCCGGAAGTGCGGCAACAGCCACAACGACGTGAGCGCCCGCATGTGCAAGCTGTGCGGGGACCTGCTGCCCCCGCCCGGCGCTCGCGCGACCGCGCGCGTCTCGTCCAACTGGCGGGACACCACCGGCTGGAAGCGCCACCAGCTGGTGCGCATGGGCGCCGGGCCCCTCGAGATCGACAAGGGGAAGCCCTTCGTCTTCGGGCGGGCCAGCGACTGCGACCTGCCGATCCACTCCGCCAAGGTGTCGCGCCACCACGCCCGGATCGTGTGGGAGGGCGAGGATCCGGCCCTGCAGGACCTCGACTCGCAGAACGGCACCCTGGTCAACGACAAGCCGGTCCGCCACCACAAGCTGGCCGACGGCGACGAGATCACGATCGGCCCCTTCGTGTGCACCTACCGGTGCCTGAGCGGCCGCGGCAGCATCAAGCAGGCGAAGGAGCTCGACGACACCGCCGCCGACACGCAGGCGCTCCTGGCCGCCGTCATGATGGGCGAGCTGGGCGAGGTCTCGGTGTACGAGCTGCTCGAGACGCTGGGCTACAACCAGAAGACCGGCACCCTCGAGATCTACGGCCCTGACGAGATCGAGGGCCGGGTGACGATCCAGGAGGGCGTGGCCACCCACGCCGAGGCGGGCAAGCTGCTGGGCGACCGGGCGATCCTCCACCTCCTCGGCTGGCAACAGGGCCGCTACCGGTTCGTGACCGGCTTCGACCCCGACCTGCGCCACAACGTGCGCGGGACGATCCAGCACCTGCTGCGGCGCTACGCCAGCACGCTGCCGCCAGACGGCCCGGCGCGGCGCCCCGGTTAGCTGCATGAGCGGGGGCGAGGTCCGGGTCCGCCCGCTCGAGCCCGCCTCACCGGCCGAGATCGACCTGGTCGCTCACCGCATGCGCCTGACGCTGTGCGAGGTCCTGGGGGAGAAGCGGGGAGCCGCGATGTACACCCTGGACTGGCTGAGGGACCGGGTGCGCTGGCACCTCGACCCCGAGCGCGCCGCCGAGGTCTACCTGGCCGAGTCCCCCTCGGGTCAGCTCGACGGGCACGCGATCGTGCGCGTGGAGGAGGAGGACGACGCGACCTTCGGGCTGTTCTCGACGATCTATGTCGACCCCGCCGCGCGTCGCCGGGGCGTGGCGACCGCCCTGCTGCGCGCGGGCGAGGCCTGGTTCACGGCGCGAGCGCTCACGACGGCCGTGACCTACACCGACCAGCACAACCACAAGCTGATCGAGCTGTTCGGCCGACACGGCTATGGCCTGAGCCCCGCGACCTCGGACATGGTGCGGCTGGCAAGATCGCTGGCCTGATCCGGAGCTGTCGCTGCGACGGCGGCTCCTTGGCTGGCGTCGTTTCAGCAGGAACGCAGGAAGGAGAGGAACGCAGGAAGGAGAGGAAAGCAGGAAAAGGAGGAGGGACTGCTCGTCTCCTGCTTGGCCCCCAGCGCGAGCCCCCCCTTACTCTCTCCCGGACGCGGCCAAGCGCGCGAGGTGCTGCTGGGCCTCCGGGTGCCCCAGCGCGGCCGCCTCACGCAGCAGGCGGAGCGCCCGGTCGCGATCCCGGGGTGCGCGCCCGTCCTCGAGCCGCAGCGCCAGGCGGAGCATGGCCTCGGGGTTCCCCGCCACGGCGGCGCGCTGGTACCACACGTAGGCCTCCTCGGTCCGCCGCGCCTCGAGCAGTGCGCCCACGCCGTACTCGAGGCGGCGGGCCAGCGCGAGCATGGCCGCGGGGTCCCCGGCCTCGGCGCGCTGGCGAGCGCGGCGAGTGGGCAGCGCCTCGATCGAGTCGCCGCGCGTAGCCTGAGCCAAAGCGAGCGTCACCACCCCGCCGATCAGCGCGATCACGACGCGACGCCGAAGCGGACCTGCTCCGGCCCAGTAGCCGAGTGCGCCGCACAGCCCCGCCGCCGGCAAGGCGAAGTCGCCGGCGAACAGCCACAGGACGAGGTCTTCGGCGTAGATCGCCCGTGCGAGGCGGTGAACGCCCCAGACAGCCAACGCGGCGCCCGCCGTGAGGCCGATCAGGCGACCCATGGCCTCCCGCCCCCGCCACAGCAGCCACAGGCTCACCGTCGCCAGGACCGAGAGACCCGTGAGGACCTCGCTCGGCGGATAGGAGTGCCAGGGCGTCCGGCCGCCAAACGGCAGGAAGCCCCACCACCCCGCCGCGGCTGAAGCGGGCCAGGCGGTGACGAGCAGGCAGGTCACGAGCGGGGGGAACACGCGCCCCGCCGCGGCCGCGACCAGCAGAGCCGAGACGACGAGCGCCGCGCCGTTGGCGCCCTGGAAGACGAGCAGCGCGACCAGGAACGGCGCGGATCCCACGATCAACACCCGCCAGACCGGGCAGGTCCCGTCACGCCGGCCAACGATGGCCGCGATCGCACCCCCCCCCACCGGCGCACCGGCTCCAGCGGCCGTGTGCCAGTGCCGGGCGAGGTCGAGGTGCTCCAGGAGCGACCAACTCACAGCCGTCCAGGCCAGGACGACCGCCACCGGCCGGAGGAGGTGGGCCTGCTCCTGTCCCAGGGCGCTCGCTCGGGTGAGCGCGACCCGCCCTGGTGCAGGCGCGCGCAGCTCCGCCACCAGGGCGTGCCAGCGCTCGCGAAGCGACGGCGGGGACGGACCGGATGGCGCGAGCGGCGCTTGCCCCAAGGCGACCAGCAGCCTGCTCGCGGCCTGCTCGCCCAGGCCGAGACAGACGGGCAACAGCGCGGCGGGCGCGAACAGCGCCAGCAGGACCACGTTGTGACTCTCCCGCCAGAAGAACACGTCGGACGCCCCGGAGCGGAGCGCTGGGAGGAAGAGAGCGAAGGCAGCGAGCCCTCCCAGAGCCAGGGCGGTCGATTGCTGCCGCGGCGCCTGCCCCCGCGCCCGTGCGCTCACCAACGGGCCGCCGAGCGCGAGCCACAGGACCGCGACCGGGGCGGCGGCGATCCACAGGTCGAGGTCGGTGAGGCGCGGCGGGACCGAGAGGGCGAGCTCGGCCGGCGTGGCCCCCTCGCTCAGCGCGACCGCGTGCAGCGCGCTGATCGCCGCCAGCGGCGCGAGGAGCAGGGCGAGGAGCAGGGCCCGCCTGCTCCCCCCCCGGCGACCGTGGGCGACCAGGTGCTCGGCCGCTCCCAGCGCGCCCCCCGCGACGATCGCCACGCCCCCGACGGCGGAGAGCAGCGCCAGCTCGTCGCAGGGGAGCCAGTCGCCGTCCACGGTCCGGCACAGGCGGTCGGACGAGCCCGTCCACAGGAGCAGGATCCCCGCGATCGCGAAGTGAGTCAGCAAGGAGCCGACGACGCTCGCGACCAGGCGCGCGAACAGCGTCGGCTCCTGCGGCTCGCTCACCGGTGCGGGCCTGGCGGCGCTACCCGCCCAGCAGCTTGATCAGGGCGGTGGGCAGCTTGATCCCCAGGCGGGGCATGAGGATCACCAGGACCATGAGCCCGAACGCGCCGGCGGCGGCGCCCATGCCGAAGGCGGCCCAGCTGAAGGCGGCGACCTCCTTGATCTGGACCTCGACCTGCGGCGCGGCGGGGGCGGCGGCCGCCGCCTGGGGGCGCCAGGAGGAGACGGTGTTCGGGTCGTCGAGGCGGGACAGCTTGCTCAGCATGAG
>JAWLGW010000109.1:0-10979 GCA_041690735.1 Planctomycetota bacterium | reverse complement strand
GTGGCGGCTGGCCTCGTCGAGCTCTTGCCGGATGGACTGCAGCTCGAGTTCGGTGCGGATCGAGGGCGCGGGGTCGTGGCGGCGCTTGGCCCGCTGGTACAGCGCCGACAGCTGTCGATTCCGCGCCTCGAGCTCGGCCACCCGGGAGGTGATCGCCCCCACCTCGGCCTGCGCGGCGGCGTAGCTGCGCTCGGCGGCGAGGTGGTTCCGCTCGAGGTCCGAGAGCTGAGGGGTCCGCACCTCCTGCGCCGCGACGGCGGTCGCCAGGAGCAGGGTCAAGGCCGGGGCCAGGAGCGGTCGGGTAGGCATGCGCGCGCGCCTCGCCAGCGACTCTACGCGCGAGCGGCGGAGTTGCACTCCCCCTTTTTGAGGGGGGAAAACGTGCGGCGGTGCGCTCTGGGCGCTTGCCCGCGGGATCGTCGCCGCGGCTGGCGCGGTCACTCGCGCTCGCGCTCGTGGTCGTGATCGACCAAACCGCGACCACGACCACGTCCACGAGCGCGAGCGCGAGCGCGAGCGCGGCGCGACTTCTTACCGGGCGATCGCCTCCAGGCGTCGCTGGATCCGCTCCCGGTCGCCGTCGGGCAGCTCGCCGCGCAGGGCGGCCTCGAGCAGCTCGCGGGCCCGGGCGGGGTCGCCGAGGTCGTGCTCGATCTGGGCGAGGTTGTACAGGACCCGCCCGTCCCCCGGCTCGAGCTCGAGGTAGCGCCCGTAGGCGCTGCGCGCGCCGCGCAGGTCGTCACCGATCAGCGAGGCGTGGCCGAGGTCGCGCCACAGCTCGGGCAGGCGCGGGTTGAGGGCGATCCCCTTGCGGTACTCGGCGATCTCGCGGGTGGTGTCGCCGGCGTCGGCGTAGCACAGGCCCAGCTGGTGGTAGATCCGCGCGTCGAGCGGAGCGTGCGTCAGGGCGTGGTGGAAGGCGGCGATCGCGCCGGCGCGCTCGCCGGCCTCGCGGAGGGCGCGCCCGCGGGCGACCCACCGCTGGGCCCGCTCGGGCTGCTGCTGCTCCTGGATCGGGGCCGCGGCGGTCGCGGTCACCGGAGGGACCGCGCTCGCCGCGGCCGGCGCGGCCGGCTCGGCCGCCGGCCCCGCGCAGCCCGCCAGGAGCGCTGCCATGACCCATCCGCTGCGCTTCACCCGGGCCGCTCCCCCTCGCTCGCCCCAGCCTCGCTGCATGTTCCCCAGTCGCGCTGCCGCGGCGACCTATTCGAGCCCTGCTGCCGCTACTTCGGTCGCGAGGCGCGCGCCCTTGACCGAAAATCCTCAGCGGGACTGGTTTTAGCAAAGTCTCCCGCCGACGCCAGGGCCTCTTGCCGCGGTGCGTCGATCTTCACTTGGGGCGGTAGCCCCGCCGGGCGAGCTCGCCCTCGATCCGGGCGATCTGGGCCGAGAACTCCTCGCCGCGCGCCACCGCCTGCGCTCGCAGAGAGCGGACGTAGGTGAGCCGCTCCTGCTCGCGGGGCAGCGCCCGCTGCAGGCGCTCCAGCTGGTACCCCCGGGCCTGCACCCGCTTCAGCCGCTCCACCCGCTCGGCGTACATTGCCTCGACCGGCGCCAGCTGCTCGGCCTGGAGGCGGGCGTCCTGCGCGAGGTACCGGAACAGCTCGGCCTGGTCGTGCAGCTCCTCGGAGCGGCCGTCGAGCTCGACCGCCAGGTCGGGGGCCGCCCCGATCTGGTACTGCACCGCCTCGAGGTCCGCCACCAGGTCGAGGACCTCCAGGGCCTCGGCCACTTGCGCCTGGGCCTGGGCCGCCCGGTCCACGTCCTTGTTGCGGGCCGCCACCTCCAGCAGCCGGTGGGCGTACAGGGGGGCCGCCTGCAGCAGCACCACCCGGGCGGCGGCCCGGTCGCGCTCGGCCGCCTCCAGGCGCACGTACAGCTGCGACAGCTGGCGCGACAGCCGGTCCAGCTCCTGCCGCGTCTGCTCGAGCGCCTGGCTGGCGAGGATCCCTCCGCCGCCCTCCTTCACCTGCTCCTTGAGGCGCGCGTAGAGCGTGTCGAGCTGGCGGTGGCGCGCGCGCAGGGAGCCGATCGCGCCCTCCAGCCGATCGACCGCCGCGCTGGCCCGGGCGAAGCGGTGGCTGGCGCGGTCGAAGGCCCGCTGCAGCGCGTCGAGGGTCTGGACCGGGCGCGCGGGCGGGCTGGCCGCCTCGGGCGGGCGCTCCTCTTGCGCTGCGGCGAACGGGGTCGCCGCCAGGAGGCCCAGGATGACCGCGACCCCGGCGCGCCTCACCTGGCCGTCAGTCGTCCTCGGGCTTGGCGAGGCTGTACTTCTTCATCTTGTACTGGAGGCTCGACCGCTTGAGGCGCAGGCGCTTGGCGGTGCGGGTCTGGTTCCAGCTCTCCTCCTCCAGGGCCTTGCGGATGATCTCGCGCTCGATCCGCTCGATCTGGTCCATGAGCCCGGTCGCCTCGTGATACTCGCGCTGGGCCTGCGCGTCGCCCTCGCCGCTGCGGATCTCGGCCGGCAGCTCGCCGGCGCCGATCTGGCGCAGGCCGTCGGGGCCTGGCTCGGCCAGGACCAGGGCGCGCTCGAGGACGTTCTCCAGCTCGCGCACGTTCCCCGGCCACTCGTACATCTGGAACAGGGCCAGGGCCTCCTCGTCGATCTGCCCCTGCAGCCCCGTCTCGCCCTGGTGGCGACGCAGCAGCGACTCCACCAGGATCGGGATGTCCTCGCGCCGGTCGCGCAGGGCGGGCATCTCCACCGTGATCACGTTGATCCGATAGAAGAGGTCCTCGCGGAAGTCGCCCTTCTCGATCTGCTCCTTGAGGTTGCGGTTGGTGGCGGCCACCACCCGCACGTCGACCTTGATCACGCGGTTTCCGCCGACCCGCTCCAGCTCCTTCTCCTGGAGGAAGCGCAGCAGCTTGACCTGGGTGGCCAGGGGGATCTCGCCCAGCTCGTCGAGGAACAGGGTCCCGCTGTCGGCCAGCTCGAACTTGCCCGGCTTGGTCTGGGTCGCGCCGGTGAAGGAGCCCTTCTCGTGCCCGAACAGCTCGCTCTCCAGCAGGCTCTCGGCCAGGGCGGCGCAGTTAACGGTCACGAACGGCCCCGCGGCGCGGCCCGAGCGGCGGTGGATCTCGCGGGCGGCGAGCTCCTTGCCGGTGCCGCTCTCCCCCAGCAGCAGGACCGGCGAGGCGGTCTGGCTGACCTTCGAGATCAGGTCGAACACCCGTCGCATGGGAGGCGAGCCGCCGATCAGGCTGCCGAACCGCTGGGCGAGCTCCTCCTTGAGGTGACGGTTCTCCTGCTCGATCGACAGGCGCTCGAGGGCCTTCTTGAGCTTGGCCTCCATGGCGCTGAGGGGGAAGGGCTTCTCCACGTAGTCGAGGGCCCCGAGGTGCATGGCCTCGACCGCCGACTCGACGCTGCCGTGGGCGGTCATGACGATCGCCGCCGCCCGGTGCCCGCTCTCGCTGATGAACCGCAGCAGGGCCATGCCGTCTCGCCCGGGCATGCGCAGGTCGGTGAGGAGGAGGTCGAAGTCCTCGTCCTCCAGGGCGCGCAGCGCCGCGTCGCCGTCCTTGACGCCGCGGGCGTCGTGGCCGAGCCCCTCGGTCATCTCGACCAGCACGTCGCGGAGTCCGCTGTTGTCGTCGGCGATCAGGATCTTCGCCACTCGACCTCCCTTCACGGCGCCGCCGGGCCCTCGGTCCGATCGGGGCCGGCGGCCGTATCCTTGCCGCCTCCCCGGGTGGACGCAACGGCGACGACAGGCAGGCGGACCACGAACTCGGCCCCGCCGCCGGGAGCGTCGCGGACGGACAGCTTACCGCCGTGGGCGCTGACCGTCTTGTTCGCGATGGCGAGGCCGAGGCCCGTCCCCTCGGCCCGGGTGGTGAACAGGGCGTCGAAGATCTGCTCGCGCAGCTCGAGGGGGACCCCGGGACCCGTGTCGCGGAAGCGCACGAACACGCTGTCCCCCAGCCGGTGGGTGCGCACCGTCAGCTCGCCCCCGTCGGGCATGGCCTGCACGGCGTTCACCGCCAGGTTGAGGAGCGCCGCCCGCAGGAGGTGCGGGTCGAGGGCCAGCCGCGGCAGGGGGGCGAGGTCGAGCCGCACCTGCAGCAGACCGCCGGAGGGCAGCGTGACCTGCCTGTGCGTCACCTCGGCGTCGAGGGGCGCGGGCGTCTCCTCCCCCCGCACCGCCAGGTCGATCACGCGCCGCACCAGCCTGTCGAGCTCGGTGGGCTCGCGGCGGATCGCGTCCCCCCGGGCGAAGGCCAGGAACTCGTTGAGGAAGGTGTTGAGCGCCTCCACCTCGCCGCGCAGCCGCCGAGCCAGGCGCGCGGCGTCGGCGCCCTCCTTGCGCTCGATCAGCTCGGCGAAGCCCGAGATCGCCCCCAGCGGGTTCTTGATCTCGTGGGCCAGGCCCGCGCCCAGGTTGCCGATCGCCGCCAGGCGCTCGTTGCGGGAGGCGGCCCGGCGGAAGCGCTCCAGCTCGGTGCGGTCGTTCACCAGGGCCACCGCGCCCAGCAGCTCGCCTTCGCCGTCGCGGAAGGGGGCGCAGGAGAGCTCCACCAGCCGCTGCGGCTCGGGCTCGGCCTCGTCCTCGTCCTCGCCCCCCAGGGCCACCAGGGCCTGGTCGGTCACCGAGCCCTGCAGGGCGGCGCGCAGCGCCCGCGCCAGGGGGTGCTCGTCACCCAGGCTGTGCTCGACCCGCGCCCCCAGGGGGGGCTCGAGGGACAGGATGGCGGTGGCGCTGCGGTTCCACACCGTGAGGGTGCCCTGGGGATCGACCGCCACCACGCCCGAGGGCACCCCCGCCACCAGGTGGTTGGAGTAGCCCTCGAGGTAGCGGGCGGTGGCTCGCGCCTGCGTGTACAGGGTCCGCAGGGTCTGGTCCTGCTCCGCCAGGCGGTCGACCATCTCGTTGTAGCGGTCGGTGAGGGCGCCGATCTCGTCGTCGCGGCGGACGCGGGCCCGCTGAGGGCGCCCGTCCTCGCCGTCCATGGCCCGCATCAGCCGGAAGATCGGCACGTGCACCCGCTGGCGGACCAGCAGCACGGCGGCGCCCAGGACGGCCAGCCCTGCCAGGGCCCCCAGCATGGTGAGCCGGGCGTCGAGGGTCCGCATGGAGGCCGGGAACCGCGCCGGCAGCTCGACCCCCACCAGGGCCAGCACTCGGCCCTCCTTGTCCTTGATCGGCGCGTAGGCGCTCTTGTAGGCGGTGCGGAACCCGCTCACCTCCACCGTGTACAGCGACGAGGTGGTGGGGCGGCCGGTGGCGCGGGCCCGGCCGATGTCGACGCTGTCGGTGAGCAGGCGGGCCAGGGTCTGCTCGCGCTGCGCCTGGCCGGCCGAGGAGGCGAGGACGTGGAAGGGGGGCTGGTCGCTCTCCACGAACAGGACCACCTCGCTGACCCCCGCCTGGTGGGCCAGCTCCACGCACAGGCGCTCGAGGTTGCGCCGGGCCAGCTCCCGGGCGACCTGCGCGGGGTGCCCCTCCATGACGGCCGAGCCCGGCGGCGCCGCCCGGTCGATGTACAGCGGCCGATCCAGCCGATCGGCGGCCAGCCGGGCCACCGCCTCGAGGTGCTCCCCCAGCTCGCTCTCCAGGAGGTGGCGGGTGGTCGTCCGCGCGCTCCAGAAGGCGAGGCCGAACACCAGGCCCGTCACCAGGGTGAGCAGGACGGCGAAGGTGGTGAGCAGCTTGGTGCCGAAGGCGCGGCGCAGCCGATGACGTCGCTCGCGCCGGTTCGGGCGGGAGCCCGGCTCGGCCGGCTCCGGGGCGACTACGCCGGGGTCCGGTTCCACGAGGGGAGGGTAGCACGGTCCGCGGCGGCCGGCCCGCAGGGAGGGCCCTCTCAGGGCGGCGGGTGGCGGGCGGGGAGGCCTCTCGCCCGAGCCCCTTGCCTGGTGCTTGTCGTGGCGAAGCGCGGCGGATAAAATTTTGCCGCGTACTCGGCCTTTGCGCAGGGAGACGCGACGGCGAGGCCCGGCGCCTCGGCGTCGGAGGGAGCGCATTGAGGGGCGTGGGGGGGACCGGCGCTCCTCGACGACCATCCCACGATCCAGCCAGCTCCGCGGGACGAGCCCCGGAGCCAGCGAAGGCGACCAAACGAAGGGCGACCCATGCTGCGTGACCTAAAGGAGCTGCGGTGGCGGCGTAAGGGCCCGCCCCTTCCGGCCTCGGTGCTGGAGGCGGCGAAGCTCAAGATCGATCCCGAGGGCCAGGGGCGCTGGCGGCTCCCCAAGGCGTATCGGAGCTTCCTGTCGCAGATGGACGGCGGGCGGCCCGGTCGCGGGGCTTTCCGTACGGGCGATCAGACCTACGTGATCGAGGGCTTCTACGCCTTCGCCGACGCCGCCAACATGGCCGAGCGGCTGCGCAAGGGCGGGAAGCTGCCCGAGGGCATCCTGCCGGTGGCGTTCACCGACAACGACAAGCCGCTGGTGTTCCTCGAGCTCGAAGAGGAGGGCAAGGTCTTCCTCAAGCCCTCGGCCCGGGCGAGCTTCCAGGAGGCGGCCGAGGAGCTGAGCGACGACTTCGCCGAGTTCCTCGACATGCTGGGGGACCCCGACGAGGTGGCGGGCAACGGCGCCGCCGCGGCGGTGACGGTCAACCCCTGGGGGATCCCCGAGCCGGTGCGGCCCGCGCCCAAGGCGAAGGCCAGGCCGAAGCCGGAGGCCAAGAAGAAGCCGGAGGCCAAGAAGAAGCCGGAGGCCAAGAAGAAGCCGGAGGCCAAGAAGAAGCCCGCGGCCAAGAAGAAGCCCGCGGCCAAGAAGAAGGCCCCGGCCAAGAAGAAGCCGGCGGCCAAGAAGAAGGCCCCGGCCAAGAAGAAGACGGCCAAGAAGAAGACGGCCAAGAAGAAGGCCGCGACCACGAAGAAGGCCCCGGCCAAGAAGAAGGCGGCCAAGAAGAAGGCGGCCAAGAAGAAGGCCGCGACCAAGAAGAAGGCCGCGACCACGAAGAAGGCCCCGGCCAAGAAGAAGGCGGCCAAGAAGAAGGCGGCCAAGAAGAAGGCGGCCGGCCGGCGGCGCTGACCGTCGCCGGCCTCGTCCGCTCGTCAGCCGCTACTGGGCGACGAACACCATCACGCCGAACGGGGTGACCACCGCCTCGCTCACCTGCCCCGGCGCCAGCCGGAAGGCAGGGGCGAGGCTGGGGTCGTTCTTCGCCTTCTCCAGCCGCCACACCCGCGGCGGCAGGTCGCTCCACTTGCGGATCAAGGCGTCGACGTCGGCGCCCTGCAGCCGGCAGTGGGCGGCGATCCGGTTCGCCACCTCGAGCGCCTCCTCCTTGGTGTAGGTGACGCCGGGCTGCTGGCGGGCGCAGCCGGAATACTGCACGCAGAACAGCTTGACGTCGACCGGATCGCGCTCCTCCTGCTCCTCGCCCGGCACGCGCGCCGGGTCGACCTCGCCCTCGGCGGGCGGCACCTCCTTGGGCTTCCAGGCGCCCGCTCCGAGGCTGGGCCCGAGCCGCTCCTCGCGCTCCGCGAACACCGCCGGGGCGTCGAAGGCGGCGGCCGCCTCTCCGACCCGTAGCACCGTCGCCTTGCGGATCACGACGGGCTCCCGCGGCTTGTTGGCGACGCCGGTAGGGACGGCGCCGATCGCCTTCAGCACCTCCTGACCCTCCACCAGGCGGCCGAACACGCTGTGCAGCCCGTCGAGGTGCGGGGTGGGGCCGAGCGTAATGAAGAACTGGCTGCCGTTGGTCTGGCCGGTGGCGGTCCAGGGGCGCTTGCCCCGGTCCGCGTTCGCCATCGAGAGCACCCCCGGTCCGTCGTGGCGCAGGCTCTTGTCCGGGGGGAACTCGTCGCGGAACCGGTAGCCGGGGCCCCCGGTGCCGGTCCCCTGCGGGCAGCCGCCCTGGATCATGAACCCGTCGATCACCCGGTGGAAGGTGAGCCCGTCGTAGAAGGGCCGCTGCACCTGCTCCCCCGCGGGCGTGGTCCAGGGGACCGTGCCCTCGATCAGGCCCACGAAGTTGGCGACGGTCACGGGGGCCTTCTCGTGCTCGAGGCGCAGGGTCAGGGTGCCCAGGCTCGTCTCCAGCCGAGCGTATAGGCCCGGGGGCAGGTTCGCGGCCGCGGGCTCCCCGGCCTCCGCGGGAGCGGCCTCCTCGGGGGCGGCCTCCTCCGGGGCGGGTGGCGGGGGCGCGTCCTCGTCGGCGTGGAGCAGGGCTGGCGCGGTGCATGCGGCGGCCAAGGCGGCCCACAGGGTGAGGGAGTGCTTCACGACGTCCTCCTTCGCGTGCGCGAGGAGGATAACCGTGGCGGCGCGGGTGTGGAGAGGCGAGCGCCGGGGTCCCGGGAGACGGGCACGGCCACCGAACGACACCCGTGTCGCTCGGCGGCGATCTCTCGTCGGCGACCGCTGCCTGCCTCGGCGCCGGTGCCTCGGCGCACGTGCCGGCAGGGCACGGGCGCGAGGGCGCCGGCGGCGTGGCGCGGGGCTCCTTCCGCTATACTCCCCGCCATGGACGCCGAGGACCGCTTCCGCCTGCTCGCCGGGCTCGCGCTGGTCGATGCGCGGCTGGCGCGGCGCGAGCAGCGGGTGCTGCTGCGGGCCGCCCACGGCCTGGGGCTCGAGCGCGAGCGCGCCAGCGAGATCCTGCGCGACCTGCAGGAGGGCGGGCGGGTGTCGAACCTGACGCCGCCCTCCGAGCCGCGGGAGCGCGAGCAGCTGTTCCGCAGCATGATCGACCTGGTGATCGCCGACGGAGAGGTCACCCCGCAGGAGCACCAGTGCCTCACCAGCCTGGGCCCGTCCTTCGGCCTCCAGCCCCCGCAGGTCAGCCGGCTGCTGCAGGTGGCCCTGGCGGAGGGGAGGGGGAGCGCCATCGGCGCCGCGGCGCCCGTCTCCCTCGCGGCGCCCACCGCCGAGCCGCCTCGCCCGCGGTCCGCCCCCAAGCGGGTGACCCAGGGGACCGCCTCCTGCCCCTCCTGCAGCGCCCCGATCGAGTTCAAGAACGCCCGCTCGGTGGCGGCGGTGTGCGAATACTGCGACACCACCGTCGCCCGCGCCGACGCCGGCGGCGCCCTGGAGGACCTCGGCAAGGTCTCGCACGTGGTCGACAACGGCTCCCCGATCCAGGTGGGGGCCCGCGGGACCTGCTTCGGGGTGGAGTTCACGGTGCTGGGCCTGCTGCAGGTCGAGCACGAGACCGGGTTCTGGAACGAGTGGTACCTGGAGTGGGCCGACCGGCGCACCGGCTGGCTCGGCGAGGCGCTCGGCCAGTACCTCGTCACCTTCCCGGGCAAGGACGGCCAGCCCGAGATCGTCCCGCCCTTCGACAAGCTCGCGGTGGGCCAGCGGGTGTTCCTGGGTAGCAAGCGGTACGTGGTGAGCGAGGTGCGGCGGGCTCGGGCCACCGGCACCCAGGGCGAGACGCCCTTCGTGGTGACCGAGGGCTACGAGCTGCCCTACGCCGACCTGCGCCGCAGCGACGACGGCTTCGCCACGATCGATTACTCGGAGGAGCTGCCGCTGGCGTTCACCGGGCGGTGCGTCCGCTGGAAGGACCTCGCCATGCGGGGGTATCGGAGGTTCGATGGCTGGCGCGCCTGAGGGCAAGGTCGCCGCCGTCGCCTTCCGGTGCGACAGCTGCGGCGCCCCCTGGGAGCTGCGCGGCTTCCAGACCACGCGCACGATCGCCTGCGAGAGCTGCGGCTCGATCTTCGACACCCGCGGCGAGCAGTGGCAGCTGGTCCAGCAGGTCGAGCGCGCCTACAAGACCAAGCCCCGCTTCGCCCTCGGCACCCGGGGCCAGCTCGACGGCGTGGAGTGGGAGGTGATCGGCTGGCAGGAGCGGTCGGTCACCGCCTGGGGGCAGCGCTACCCCTGGGAGGAGCACCTGCTGTTCAACCCCTACGAGGGGTTCCGCTACCTCATGGTCCAGGACGGCCACTGCGTGGTGGTGGAGCCGGTGGCGGGGGTCCCCGACACGGGCGTCAACCGGGCCGCCTACAAGGGCCGCACCTACAAGCACTTCTCCACCGCGGACGCGGTGGTGGACGCAGTCCTGGGCGAGTTCCCCTGGGAGGTGCGCCGGGGGGACGCCGTGTCGGCGGCGGACTACGTCGACCCGCCCTCCATCCTCTCCTCGGAGGCCGCCGAGGGCGAGGTGACCTGGTCGCAGGGGCGCTACCTGCCGCGCGAGGAGGTGATCGCCGCCTTCGGCCGACCCGCGACGCCGCTGGGGCCGATCAAGGGGATCCACCCCTGCCAGCCCAACCCGCACCGGGCGACCGCCCGCTGGATGGCCGGCGCCCTGGCTGTGGCCCTGGCGGCCTGGGTCCTGTTCGCCGGCTTCTACCTGTTCTCCCGCCAGAACAAGGTGGTGTGGGAGGGGAAGGTCCCGCCCGAGGGGGTGCTCGTGGAGGGCCTCACCCTCGACTCGTTCACCGAGGGGGCGCCGCTGTCGGTGCACGGGGCGGCGCCGCTCCGCAACCAGTGGGTGTACCTGTCCGGCATGCTGGTCAACCCGGTGACGGAGCAGGCCTACTTCCTGGGGCTCGAGCTGAGCTACTACTCGGGCTCGGACTGGTCGGAGGGCTCGCGCTCGGGCAGCGAGGTGGTGAGCGGCGTCCCCAACGGGACCTACCACCTGCAGCTCACGCCCGACCCGAAGTCGCTCTACAAGGGGCCGGTCGAGGTGGAGGTCCGCCGCGACGTGCCGCTGTTCCGCTACGTGTGCTGCAGCTTCTTCCTGCTGCTGGTGGTCCCGGCGCTGGTGTTCGTCCAGTCGTACGGGTTCGAGGTGTCGCGCTGGAAGGAGAGCGACCACCCCATGAGCTAGGGGGGTGGCGGAGGTCGCATGGGGAGTCTTGGGATCAAGGGGCTGTTCGTCGCCTGCGCGGCGCTGTCGTGCACCAGCCTGCTGTTCTTCGCCCCGCACGCGGTGGCGGGGTTCGTCACCGCCGCGTCGCCCGACAAGGTGCAGCGCCAGGCGGTGACCCACGGGCGCGCGGGCGGGGCCTCCCGCGCGCGCTACGGCTACGTCGGCGGCTACTACCGAGGAAAG
>JAWLGW010000108.1:0-11010 GCA_041690735.1 Planctomycetota bacterium | reverse complement strand
CTCGAAGGGACCGGCGCCTGCGAGCAGGCGCTCGACGAAGGCGGGCAGGACCAGCGGGAGCGGGGTGGCGAACAGGAGGAGGACCAGGCCGGGGCCGCGGCTGCCCCGCACGACCTCGACGCAGCCCTGGCTCGGGGGTGGAGTCGTCACGGCCGCATTGTAGGGCGGGCGCCCGCCGCCCTCCGCCCTGGGCGAGTTCCCCCGAGCTTGAGCGAACTTCGCCGCCCGGGCGGTGGCGGCCCAGCCGCGCTCGCGGCTTGCGGCGGCCGCCGCCCCCGGCACGAGCGGTGCGGCGGAGCCCGCGGAGAGAGGGTCGGACCATGCGAGCAGGGACGCTTCAGGAGTCGTCGGTCGCGGCGCGGCCGAAGGTCTCGCCCGAGGTGCGGGCGCGCCGGGCGGAGCACGAGCGGAAGGTGGCCCGGATCTGCGATCAGCTCCGCCGGCGCGACGGCAGCCGACCGGTCTCGCTGCGCAAGCGGGCGGTGGCTCACCAGGTCCCCAAGGCAGGCGACCTGCGCCGCCACGACGACAAGATCGACATCACCGACCTCGACCAGATCGTCGAGATCGACCCGGTGAACCGGATCTGCGTGGCGGAGCCCGGGGTCACCTACGTCGACCTGGTGGCGGCCACCCTCCCCCACGGGCTGGTCCCCCTGTGCGTCCCCGAGCTCAAGACGATCACGGTCGGCGGCGCGGTGGCCGGCTGCTCGATCGAGTCCATGTCGTACCGCCACGGCGGCATGCACGACACGTGCCTCGAATACGAGGTGATCACCGGCACGGGCGAGGTGCTGACGGCGCGACCCGAGGGCGAGGACGCCCTGATCTTCCAGATGATGCACGGCACCTTCGGGACGCTGGGCCTGGTGTCGCTGCTGACCTTCCGGCTTACCCCCGCCAAGCCGTTCGTGAGGGTGAGCTACGAGAAGTACGGGACCCTGGCCGAGTACCAGGCGGCGATCCGGCGCCGCTACGAGCGGCAGGACGTCGACTTCATGGACGGGATCGTCCACGCCCCCGACTGCTACGTGCTCAGCCTGGGCCGGTTCGTGGACGAGGCGCCGTACACCAACCGCTACGACTGGCTCAAGGTGTACTACCTGAGCACCCGCGAGCGGACCGAGGACTACCTCGCCACCCCCGACTACTTCTTCCGCTACGACCAGGGGGTCACCAACGTGCACCCCAAGTCCTTCCTGGGGCGCCTGCTGTTCGGGAAGCTCACCGGCTCGTCGCTGGTGCTGCGAGCGGCGGAGAAGCTCAACTTCCTCCTGCCGCGCACCAACCCCACGATCATCCTGGACGTGTTCGTGCCCTTCTCGAAGGTGCCCGAGTTCATGGCCTGGTACCAGGAGACGTTCCAGTACTTCCCCCTGTGGTGCGTGCCCTACAAGCGGGTGCGCGACTACGAGTGGATCGCCGACGGCTTCTTCGGCGACGACGAGCTGTTCCTCGACCTCGCGATCTACGGCATGAAGCAGCGCGGCGACGTGAACTACCACCGCCTCATGGAGGAGAAGCTGCAGGAGATCGGCGGGATCAAGACGCTGATCTCCCACAACTACTACTCCGAGGACGAGTTCTGGAGGACCTGGAACAAGCCCAACTACGACGCGGTCAAGGCGCGCACCGACCCCAACGACGTGTTCCGCGACCTGTACACCAAGATGTGCAAGGCGGCGATGGGGATCGCCGCGTAGCGGCGGGGGCTGACCTCCCGCTCGAACCTCACCCGCTGGGTAGGGTGCCGCCCATCGCGCGACGGGAGGGACGATGGGACATCGCCGGGCGACCGGCGTGGAGCTGGCGCTCGCGGCGGCGATCGTCGCGGCCTGCGGCGGCCCCTGCGTCGCCGCTGAGCCGCCGGGGGGGGACCAGGAGGAGGAGCGCGCCGGCCCCGGTGAGGCCTCGGCCGCCGGCGAAGCGGCCGAGCCCGCGCTCGAGGACGCCTACAAGCGCGGGGCGCGCTGGCCCTGGCGCAACTTCAACGGCGCCGACCTGCTCGATCCGCTGGTCCCCGTGCAGGCCGTGCGCGAGGGCGACTGGGGGCGCGTCGTCCGGAGCACCGTCGTGCCGCTGTCCCTGCTCGGCACGGGCCTCGCGCTCCGCGGCAGCGACGCCAAGACGCTCGACGCGTTCCGAGCCGAGTGGCTGGGGCTCGACGAGCGCCAGGACAACTACGTGGGGCTGGGGTTGTCGATGGGCCTGGCCGCCCTGTCGACCGCCCTCCCTCGCCGGGACGGCGAGGTCGTCCTCTCGCTCTCGAGCGCGCGGTGGGGGGACCGCGCCACGGTCCTCGGGCTCTCCCTCGCCACGACCGCGGCCCTGACCGAGGGGCTCAAGCGCGCCATAGACCGCCGGCGCCCCAGCGGTGAGGACACCCTCTCCACCCCCTCCGCCCACTCCTCGCTGGCGTTCGCCAGCGCAGCCTTCACGGGGCACATGCTGCGGGAGTGGCTCCGGCCGGCCCAGCAGCCCTGGGGGGTCGCGCGGATCGCCCTGGAGGCGGTGTGCCTCCTCCCGCACACGCTGGCCCTGTACGTCGCCCTGTCGCGGGTCCACAAAGAGGCGCACTTCCTCAGCGACGTGCTGGTCGGCAGCGCGCTCGGCGCGCTCGTGACCGAGCTGTTCTACGCCTGGAGCTTTCGGGCCACCGACGGAGACGGCCGGGGCTGGTGGGACCACGTCGGCCTGACCGCCGCTGCCCTGCGGGGCGGCGGGTCCGCCCTGGCGGTCGTGTTCCGCTTCTGAGGGCGCCCTCGTCCCGCCCGTCGCGCCGGTCGGGCGCCCCCTGTCTCCAGGCCAGGCACCCGCTGTCCCGCGCGGCTCCGCTGCCGCCCGGCTTTGGTGTGGGTCCCGAGTTGCACGGCCTCGCCGGTTGCCACCGACGAGGGGAGGCTCGACATGGTGATGCAGACCGGCGCTGCGGCGCACGAACGGTTCACGCGGGAGGCGCCCACGCGGGGTGAGGCGCGGCTGGCCCAGGGCCTGGGCCTGTTCAGCGTGGGGATCGGCCTGGCGGAGCTGTTGTTCCCGCGGCAGCTCGCCAACGCGATCGGAGTCAAGGAGCGTCCGCTGTTGCTGCGGGTCCTCGGCCTGCGCGAGCTCGCCAGCGGCGTCGGGGTCCTGGCGCAGGACCGGCCGGCGGCGGCCCTGTGGAGCCGCGTGGCCGGCGACGCGCTCGACCTGGCGCTGCTGGGCGTCGCCATGGGCTCGGACGAGTCCGACCGGGTGCGGGTCGCCACCGCCGCGGCCGCCGTCAGCGGCGTCACCGCCCTGGACGTGCTGGGTGCGGCGCGGCACACCCGCCGCGCCTCGGGGCCCCGGCGGGTCACGCGGGCGCTGGCGATCAACCGCTCGCCCGAGGAGTGCTACGCCAAGTGGCGCGACCTCGAGGGGCTGCCCCTGTTCATGGAGCAGCTCGAGTCGGTGCAGGTCCTCGACGAGAAGCGCTCCCGCTGGGTGGCCTGCGGCCCCGCCGGCCGCTCGGTGGAGTGGGTGGCGGAGATCGCGCGCGACCAGCCGAACGAGGCGATCGCCTGGCGCTCGGTGGAGGGCGAGGTCGAGACCGAAGGGGAGGTGCGTTTCGAGGCGCGTCCGGGCAAGCGCGGCTGCCTGGTCCGGGTGACCCTGGACTACCGGCCGCCGGCGGGCGCCCTGGGCAGGGCGGTGGCCAAGCTGTTCCTGTCGGCCCCCGAGCAGCAGCTCAAGGAGGACCTGCGGCGGTTCAAACGGGTCATCGAGACCGGCGAGATCCCCACCACCGAGGGGCAGCCCTCGGGTCCGCGCGAGGCGGTGCACCGCACCCTCGCCAAGGCCGTCACGGGAGGTGTGTCATGAGAGCGGTGTGCTGGCACGGCCCGCACGACGTCCGGGTCGAGGACGTCGACGACCCCCAGATCCTCAACCCGCGCGACGCGATCGTGAGGGTCTCGTCCACTGCGATCTGCGGCTCGGACCTGCACCTGTACGACGGCCTGGTGCCGACCATGGCGCAGGGGGACATCCTCGGCCACGAGTTCATGGGCGAGGTGGTCGAGGTCGGACGCGGGGTCGAGAACCTGTCGGTGGGCGACCGGGTGGTGGTGCCGTTCCCGATCGCCTGCGGCGACTGCTTCGCCTGCACCGACGGCATGTACTCGGTGTGCGAAAACTCCAACCCCAACGCCTGGATGGCGGAGCAGATGTGGGGGCACACCACCTGCGGGATCTTCGGCTACTCCCACCTGACCGGCGGCTACGCCGGCGGGCAGGCGGAGTACGTGCGGGTGCCCTTCGCCGACGTGGGGCCGCTCAAGCTCGAGAACGGGTTCACCGACGACCAGGTGCTGTTCCTGTCGGACATCTTCCCCACCGGCTACATGGCGGCCGAGGCCTGCGACATCTCGCCGGGCGACACGATCGCGGTGTGGGGGTGCGGCCCGGTGGGCCTGTTCGCGATCAAGAGCGCCTTCCTCCTGGGCGCCGAGCGGGTGGTCGCGATCGACCGCTTCGAGGCCCGGCTGCGCATGGCGCGCGAGCAGTGCGGCGCCGAGACGCTGAACTACGAGGAGGTGGACGTGTCGGAGGCCCTCGACGAGCTCACCGGCGGCCTGGGCCCAGACGGGTGCATCGACGCCGTGGGCATGGAGGCGCACACCCCGGGGATCGAAGGGCTGTACGACCGGGTCAAGCAGAGCCTCATGCTGGAGACCGAGCGCCCGGCGGCCCTGCGCCAGGCGATCATGTCCTGCCGCGGCGGCGGGACCGTGTCGGTGCCGGGGGTGTACGGCGGCGTGGTGGACAAGCTCCCGGTGGGCTCGTTCATGAACCGCTCGCTGACCCTCAAGAGCGGCCAGACCCACGTGCAGCGCTACCTGAAGCCCTGCCTGGAGCGGATCGAGAAGGGCGAGATCGACCCCAGCTTCCTGATCACGCACCGCATGTCCCTCGACGAGGCGCCCCGCGCCTACGAGATGTTCCAGGAGAAGGAGGACGAGTGTGTGAAGGTGGTGTTGAAGCCCTGATGTGGCTTCGCGGGGGGCCTCCGCCCCCCGCGAAGACGCTCCGGCGGAGATGCGGGCTGACAGCCTTCCCAAGACCCGACCGCCTCCGCCGCAGCTCGTGTCTGGCGGCGGGGTTGCCTCAGGGCTTCCGCCGTCGGTACAGTGACCCGCCATGCGCGCGATCGCACCTCACCTCCACCTGGCGACGCTGGTCCGGATCGCCAACGTGTGGCTGCTCCGCGACGGTGCTGGGCGCGCGTTCCTGGTCGACACGGGCCACCCGCTCGAGCGGCCGGTCCTGCTGGCGAGCCTGTGGCGGGCGGGGGTGCGCCGACCCGGCGACCTGACGGCGGTCCTGCTCACCCACCGCCACAGCGACCACGCCGGCAACGCCGCCTGGCTGCGGCGCCGCTTCCGCTGCGACGTGGTGTGCCACGAGGAGGACGCCCCCGCCTTGTCGGGCGCCTGCCTGCCGCCGAGGTTGGCCCGGCGCGGCGCGCGCCTGCACGAAGAGCTGCTGTGCCGCATCGAGGACCGGTTCCCCGCCCGCTCCACCGTCGACGAGACCTTCGGGGCCGGGAGCTGGCGACACGGGTTCGAGGTCGTGCCCGCGCCCGGTCACACCGAAGGCTCGGTCCTGCTGTATCACGCGCCCACCGCCACCCTGTTCGGCGGCGACGTGATCCTGGCCGGGCCGCCGCCCCTGCGGGCGATCGAGCGCCTGCGCCTGGCGGTCCCCGGGTTCAGCCTCGACGTCGACGCCTGCCACCAGGCGGCCCTGGAGTTCCTGGCCGCGCTGCCGCCGACAGAGGTGTTCTGCTCGGGGCATGGTCCGGCAGTCACTCGCCGGGTCCACGACAAGCTGAGCCGGCTGGTGGCGCGCGTCCGCCTCGCCCCAGCCGCCGCGCGCTGAGGGGCGCAAGGGAGGGCGCTCAGCGGCTGCGCGCCGCCTCCTGCGCTCGCACCGCCAGCAGGAACCGGGTCGGGTTGAGGCGGTTGCGCAGGCGGGTCACCGGGTCCACGCCGAACCACGTCCCCTGCCGGCCGGCGTAGGTGTCGACGTGGAGCATGGAGCCCCCGTCCTTGACGTCGGAGCTCATGCGGCCGACGGCGCCGATCACCTGCCCGGCCCGCACCTCGTCGCCCACCATGAGGCCCATGCGCATCAGCGACTCGTGGTGGACCTCGCCGTAGTTGACCGTGATGTCCAGGGCGGGGTGGTAGATCAAGAGGAAGCAGGTGCTCAGCGGCGCCGCGTTGTGGAAGCCGAGCACCTGTCCGTCGGTGATCGCCACCACCGGGTCGCCGTAGTCGGCGTACAGGTCGATCCCGGCGTGCATGCGGGTGCTGCCGCGGGGCCCGTGGAAGGCGCGCCCCACCCGGCCCACGTTGCGGTACGAGCGCTCGTGCCGCGCCGCGTAGCTGATCGTCCACCGGTCGCCGTTGAAGCGATACAGCGGATACAGCCGGTCCACCTCGTCGGGGGTGAGGCCCTTCTCCCGCAGCTCGTCGGGCAGCTCCTCGGCGGAGAGGGTCTCGCAGCGCTCGGCCTCGTCGGCCTCGCTGGCCCGTGTGGCGCGCACCGGCCAGGTGCAGTCGGCGGGCAAGCCCTCGAAGGGGGCGAAGGGCGCCTCGACCTCGCGCCCCTGGCAGGAGAGGCGCTCGATCGGCTCCAACCCGGCCTCGTCCGCGAGCGCCTGCGCCAGCGCCGGGTCCGGCTCCAGGGCCGCCCGCAGGTTGCGCTCCCGGAGCAGGAAGGGGCGCACGCCTTCGCGCGTGGCGCTGCGGGTGAGGGAGACCCGGTACTGGCGGTAGTAGTCGAAGTCGGGGCGGTTGTACAGGGCGGCGCACTTGGCGCGCACGAGCTGCGCGTCGGCGGCCCGCAGCACGTCCTCTTCGCGGCTCCAGCCGGTGCGCCCCTCGGGGCCGAGGTCGTCGAGGAACGCCCGGTAGGCGTTACGGTCCCGGGCGTCCCACACGCCGTCCACCGCGCTGCGCGGGAAGCCGAGGTGGCGGTTGTGGTCGAGGGTGGTGCGGGCTGGCGGCCGGGGCCGGTTGGCGATCAGCTCGGGGAAGTACCCGAACCAGTGCAGGTGCGCCTGCACCAGGAACCGCATGCGGACGTCGGCGTCGCCGGTGAAGGCGAGGTGCTGCTCGACCTCGGCCGCGGTCGCCGAGGCGAGGTCGCGGACCGCCGGCGGCTGCAGGGGCGAGACCACGAACTCGGCCGCCTCCCCCCGGGCCGACAGGAGCTCCTCCATGCGCCCGCACGCAGGGCACGGCAGGTCGACCGGGCGGGGCCGCACCTCCGCCAGCGGCGGGGACAGCCACACCGAGATCCCCTCGAGCACCCCGATCGCCCGCTCGGGGACCCGCATCGCGTCGCCGCTCATGCGACCTCCACACCGCTCTCGTAGTGCTCGCCGACGCCGTGGGCGCCGCCCTCGTCCTCGTCGCCCTCGTCCCCCTCCGCTTCCTCCTCGGGCTCGTCGGGGAGGTCGAAGCTGAGGAGGCGGCCGTCCTCGAGGCGGACCCGGACCTCGCCCGGCGGCAGCGCCGGCTCGTACAGCACCCCCTCGCCGTCGGTCTCGCCGGACCGATCCCCGTCGGCGGTGAGGAGGACGTAGCGCAGCCCCGCCGCTGGGGTGCCGTCCCCCTCCAGGACGCGGAGCTTGAGGAACCGGCCGGTCCGGACGCGGAAGCGCAGCTTCTCGCCGATCGGGCGGTCGTCGAACCGCAGGCTGCCCTCGTCCTCGCGCCCCTCCACGCCCTCGAGCGGCTGCCCCTCGGGGTCGACCGCGACCACCGTCCCCGCCTGGCGGTGGGGGAACAGCACCGCGCAGGTGGTGACCTCGTCGGGGACCGCCGCCTTGGCGAACCCGCCGGCATCGACCTCTCCTCGGGCGTCGCTGCCGTCCGGGAACACGAGGCGGTACGGCTCACCGGAGAGCGGGTCGCCCGCCTCGTCGAGCACCTCGAGGCGGACCAGCCGGCGCCGGCTGACGGTGAAGGTGCGGGTCGCCTCCCACTGGAGGGTCCAGTGCGCCTTGTCGGCGCCGCAGGAGGGGCAGGTCGCCGCGTCGTCGTGCAGCTCGGCGCCGCAGTGCTCCCAGGGCATGGGCGACTCCTCGAGGCGAGGCTGACACCGCGCGCGCCGGCGCGCAACCAGGCGCAAGCCCCCTGCTGACAACGCCGCCCCGCGAAGCTACCGTTGAGAGGGTCCGGGGGGTGGATGGACCACAGCTCATGAAGCAGCGTGCGCCGCGGGAGGCTCCCGGCTGGCGGTCCAGCGTCCATGACGCCACGCAGCTCGAGCTCGTCGTCGACTTCCCCGTGCGCGGCGAGGGCGTCCCCGATCGCCTGCCCACGTTCGAGGTCGACCTGTACCTGGTCGCGCCCGAGGCGATCGAGGCCGACGAGCGCGCCTATCCCAAGGAGCGGTTCTTCGCCGACCTGACCCACCGGCTGCGGCTGGAGCCGCCCGACGGCGCCGGCTTCCGGGGCGGGCGGATCCCCTCGCTCGACGAGTACCTCGACCTGGGCCTCGACCTCGGCGCCAAGCGGCTGCGCACGGGGCGGGTGGTGCAGGACGTCAAGCTGTTCGCCAACGCCGTCAGCCGCGACCTCAAGCGCCCCTTCGTGGAGGCGGACCCCATCGCCGAGCTGGACTACAAGCGCGACCTGCGGGCCTCGGTCAAGCGGGTGCGCAAGTTCCGCCGGCGCTACGCCGACCGGGTCCGCGCCGGGGCCCTCCTGGTGGACGAGGCGGTGCGCGAGGCGGTGCTGTCGGTGGACGAGTACCTGGCCGAGCGGGTGGAGCGGACGCTGGCGCAGGCCGCCATGGCGGGCAAGCGCAAGGCCCAGAAGGCGCTCCTCAAGGAGATGGCCGCCCGCACCCTGCACCCCACCCGGACCCCCCGGATCTCGCAGCGTCCCGATCGGGCGGAGCTCGAGCGTCACTACCACCGGCAGGGGATCCTCAAGAAGTTCGTGGCGGAGGCGTTGTTCCTGCACCCCGAGCCGATCCGCCGCGACCACCTGTACCGCAACGCCGGCGCGGCCGTGGCGGCCGCCCTGGCGGCCACCTTCGCCGAGCTCACCCGCTACCAGACGACGCTCGCCTACGGGACCTCGGACTTCGGCTTCCAGGTGGCGGTGCTGATCGCCCTGCTGGTGGTGGCCTACGTGTTCAAGGACCGGATCAAGGACCTCAGCAAGGAGTACTTCGGCAAGCTGGCCCAGGGGCGCCTGCCCGACCGGGAGTCGCGGCTCCTGTTCACCTACCACGGCCCCGACGGCGCGGCCCGGCCGCTGCCCCTGGTCCGCCTGCACGAGGAGGTCCGGCGCATGACGACGCCCGCCTTGCCGCCCGACGTGGGCTACGTGTGGCGACGACTGGCGCCCGAGCAGCAGCGGCGTCCCCCCTGCGACGTGATCCACTACGGGCAGCGGCTGCGGATCGAGGCCGAGGCGGTCGAGGACCTGGAGTACCCCTCGCTCGAGCTCAAGGAGATCCTGCGCTTCGACGTGAGCGGGTTCCTGAGCCACCTGGACAACCCCCTCAAGGACGTGACGGTCTTCGACGCCGAGGAGGGGCAGGGGCTGATCCTGCAGTCCCCCAAGGTGTACGCCCTCGACCTGGTGGTCCGCCTGGCCGCCCGCTGGGGCGAGGGGGAGGCGGCCGAGGAGCACGTCCGGTTCGAGGCGGTGCGGGCGGTCCTCGACAAGACGGGGATCGACCGGGTGGAGCGCCCCGTGCCCGCCGGACGCTACCGGTACGCGGAGGCCGGATGACCGCCGCGGCGCTGCTGTCGGCGCTGGCCGGCCTGGGCCTGGTCCTGTTCGGGCTGCGCGTGTTCATGGCCGCCCTCGACGAGCACGTGGCGGCGCGCCTGAGCCCCCTGTCGGAGCAGCTGACGCGCACGCCCCTCCGGTCGCTGCTCACCGGGCTGGTGGCCACCCTGGGGCTGCAGGCCAGCGCGATCACGGTGATCGCCACCATGGGCCTCCTGCAGCGGGGCATGATCACGCTCGAGCGGGCGATCTTCGTCATGCTCGGGGCGACGATCGGGACCTGCGCCAAGGCCTGGCTGTTCGTGCTCCCCTTCCACGTCCTCGGCCCGGCGCTGGTGGCGACGTGCAGCCTGCTGCTGGTGGTCACCCGCCGCTACTCGCGCCGCAAGGTGCTGGAGGTGGGCTTCGCCGCCGGGGTCGCCTTCTTCGGCTGGCACCTGATCGGGGACAGCGTGGGGCCGGCGCTGCGTGACGGCGGGCTCGCGGCCTGGTCCCACCGCCTCGACGTCACCAGCCTGGGCGGTCTGGCCCTGGCGATCGCCACCGGCGCGGGGGTGACCGCCCTGGTCCAGTCGAGCAGCACCGTGGTGTTCCTGTGCATCGCGCTGGTCTCGGCGGAGCTGGTCAGCCTGCCGGTGGCGGCGGCCCTGGTCCTGGGCTCGAACGTCGGCACCACGGTCACCCCGCTGCTGGCCTCGGTGGAGTACCGCCCCGACGTGCGGCGGCTGGCCGTGGCCCACACCCTGGTCAAGGGCCTGGGGGTGCTGCTCCCGGCGCTGTTCTTCCACTCCTTCCTGTCGCTGGTCGGCCGCCTCACCGACCCGCTGCCCGGCGCCGACGACGCGGCGCGGCTGGCCGGAGTCCACACGGTGTTCAACCTGCTCAACGTGGCGGTGTGGGCGCCGCTGGTGCCGCTGCTGGAGCGGCTGCTGCGCACCGAGCAGCCGCTGCGCGCCGCGCGGGCCTCGTTCCTGGCCGCGCCGGTGCGGCGCCTGCTGGCGAACGTCCCCGAGGAGGCGATCCAGGAGATCGAGACCACCCGCGACCGGGTGCTCCAGGAGCTCAAGGTGGCGACCGACCGCCTGTTCGCGGCCCTGTGCGACGACGAGCTGGTGCGGGGCAAGCTCGACCACCGCCACGACCTGCGGGCCGAGGTGCTGGCCGGGCAGGAGCTGCTGGCTGCGGTCCTGGCCCGGGGGCGGGTGTGGTCGCCGCGGCTGCAGGTGCT
>JAWLGW010000107.1:10295-11071 GCA_041690735.1 Planctomycetota bacterium | reverse complement strand
CCTGCGCGAGGTGCTCGACCCCTGGGGACGACCGATCGTGTACCTCCACAACGCCGAATACGACCGGGGTGCCACGGCCGCCTGGGGGGCGGAGTCCATCGCCGTGGCGGCCGCCCGGGACCCCGAGTCGGGGCAGTTCCGCGGCCTGACCACCTTCCAGCTGTGGAGCGCGGGGCCCGACGGGGAGGCCGGCACCGACGACGACCTGCGAGGCTGGGGCGAGTAGTGCAGCGGGCGCGCCCGGGCAGCAGGCGATCGGCCCGCGGCCAGGCGCGGCGCGGCTTCACCCTCATCGAGCTGCTGGTGACGGTGGCGATCGTCGGCATCCTCATGACCCTCAGCGTGGGCGTCCTGTCGCGCCTGGGGAACCGAGACCGGCTCACCGCCACCCAGCAGGCGGTGCGGTCGCTGCTGCGTCGGGCGCGCAACGCCGCCCGCGAGGAGCGGTACCCGGCGACGATCGAGCTCGACGTCGCCGCCTCACGGGTCGGCGCCCAGCAGCGGAGCGCGATCACTCAGCTCCGCTTCGAGGGCGCGGCGCCGGCGCCCGCCGCCTCCAGCGACGACGCCGCGGCCGACCCGTTCGCGCCCTTCGACGTGCCCGGGGCCCGCGGGTACCTCCTCACGGCGGAGGGGGCCGAGCCCGTGGTGGGGCGGTACGGAGCCGGCCTGCTGTTCGAGCGCGAGGACCCGCACCGGGGCGCCGCCTGGGCCCACGTCCCCGACCGCCCCGCGCTCACGCCCCTGGAAGGGGTGCACGTCGCCTGCTGGCTCAA
>JAWLGW010000107.1:0-10285 GCA_041690735.1 Planctomycetota bacterium | reverse complement strand
GGCTCAAGGTCGGCCGGCTGGAGCGGCGCCTGCACCAGCGGCCGCCCGAGCGGCCCAGCCGCGCGCAGGAGGAGCGCTGGGCCCGCGCCGGCGAGGCGCCGCGCACCGCGCCGCCCCGGGTGGTCGGCTTCGACCCCCTGGATCCGCCCGTGTTCTGGGCGGTGCGCAAGGGGCGCAGCTACGCCCTGGGCGTCACCGCCGCCTACGAGGTGGAGCTGGCGCTGACCGGCGTCGACGCCGAGGGGGGCGAGGTGACCTATGTCACCCGCACCCGCCCCCACACCCTGCGCCCCGAGCGCTGGTACCGGGTGGCGGTCGCCTTCGACGGACGCGAGGCCCGGGTGATCGTGGACGGGATCGGGCGCAAGCACCTCCCGGTGCCCGGCGCGAACGTCCTGCCGGCTCGCCTCCTGCGCGAGCCCGAGGCGCCCCTGGTCCTGTCGGACCCCGACCCCCGCCAGGCCTTCTACGGGGTGATCGACGAGCTCGACCTGGCGGCGGTCAGCCGGGCGAAGGGGCTCGAGGTCCCGGCCGACGTGGTGGTGGCCTCCCCCACCGCCCACGTCACCTTCGACGTCCTCGGTCAGCTCGACCCGGCCCGACACCCCGAGCCGGTGGTGCTGTACCTCACCGACGACGACCGCACCTTCGCGCCCGTCGGCGGCCCGCCCGAGGCGGTGAACGTCACCCGCACCCGCGCCGAGCAGCGCGAGCGGGCGCAGGCCGAGGGGCGCCCCACCACGTTCGTCGGCGAGGAGGACTTCCGGTACTTCGTCCGGCAGGTCCTCCCCCGCCTCGACCCCAGCCGCGTGCGCCGCCTGGTGGTGGAGCGCACCGGCCTGGTCACCGAGTAGGCTGCGCCCGTGGACCTGCTGGCGAGGCGACGGGCGAGGGGGGGCGAGCGGCGCGGGGCGGCGCTCATCCTGGTGGTGGTGGTGATCGCGGCGCTGCTCGCGATCGCCGCCCCGTTCGTCGTCTCCATGCGCCTGCACGAGAAGTCGAGCCTGCAGTTCGAGGCGCAGGTCCGTGCCGAGCACGTGGCCGAGTCGGGGCGGAACCTGGCGGCGGTGCACCTGCTGGCGACCCACCCCGACGAGGAGCGGCGGGCGCGCGAGCGCGGGGGCGACCTGTCGAGCGACCCCGAGGGGAGCGACGACTGGCGCGAGGTGAGCGAGGTCCCCCTGGGGCCGGTGCCGGGGCGCCACGGCCTCGCCACCGACGACCCCACCACCACGCTCCTGCACGTCGAGGTGCACGACGAGCGAGGCAAGCTCGACCTCAACACCGCCGGCCCCGACGCCCTGGCGAACCTGCTGGGCGTCACCGTGAGCACCGCCGCGATCTCCTACGACGAGGACCGCGAGCTGCGGGTCGAGGACACCGCCGACTTCTGGCACGACGGCGACCCACGGACCATCGACGGCTTCTTGCGGGTGGAGGGGGAATACATCGCCTACCGGCACATCGACCGGGCGCGGCACGCCTTTCAGGGGCTGGTGCGGGGCTACCTGTTCTCCCGCTGGCAGCCGCCCGAGGACCGGGAGCTCCGCACGGACTACCACCCGGCCGGCGTGCTGGTGCAGGACGGGCGCGGCTACAAGCTCGCCTACGACCCCCTGTGGCGCCTGGTGGGCACCGACCGGGAGGGGCAGCTGTCGCGCTTCGACAGCCCGGCGGCCGCGCGCCGGATCGCCGACTGGGAGTTCGGCACCCTGCGGGCGGCCCTGGTGTTGTTCCGGTTCGGCGTCAACCTGCGGCAGCTGCGCCGGTGGGGCCTCACCTCGGGCGCCCTGGCCGAGGCCGGCCTGCGGGTCCACGACTTCGACGGCGAGGCGGGCGACCCGGCCGAGACGCCCGAGCGGCGGCGGGCCCGCGAGGCGGCCCAGCGCGACCTGCGCCGCTTCGGCCTCGACCCCGAGCTGGTGCGGCGCTACGGCGGCGCCCGGGCCGTCCTGCGGGTGGCCGAGCAGCTGCGGGCCCTCGACCCCGAGCCGCGCCGCTCGGTGGTGGCCGCCTACGAGCGCCGCCACGCGCAGCGGCAGGGGGCGCTGGAGAAGGTCGAGGGCTGGCTGCGCCAGGAGCTGCGCACGCAGCTGGCGCACCTGAGCGAGGCCCGCGACCAGGCGCCGCGGCTGGAGACGATCGGTCGGATCGAGCTGGAGGAGCGGCTGCGCCCCTTCGTCAGCGTGGACGCCCTCCCCGAGGGCGAGGCCTGGAGCGACCCGCAGGTCGTCAACCACGAGGTGCGCTTCGACGTGAACGACGTGGGCGCCACCGTGCGCCTGCAGGACGTGCGCCGCTTCCGCCGCTTCGCCGCCGTGCAGCTGCGTCCTCGCGCCGGCACGCCCGCGGCCGCCCTCCCCCCCGAGTTCCGCCTGTGCCTCGCGGTGGGCCAGCGCGGCGACCGGGTCACGGTGTTCCCCCAGCTCGACCGGGACTACGACGCCTCCCAGCTGGAGGTGAGCGTCCGCCTCCCCCGGCCGGTCAACGTCAACACCGCCCGGCTCGAGGTGCTGCGGGCGGCGCTGACGGGGCTCCAGAGCCGGGTGGGTCAGCCGCAGCGAGCGACCGGCCGCCACGCGCCCGATATCGTGACGCCGACCGAGGCGGAGGCCATCGCCCGGGCGATCGTCGACCGCGAGGGCGGCCTCACCGGCCACCAGGACCTGCGGGCCCTCCTCCTCGAGCTGCGCAGCCAGGACGCGATCGGCGACCACGACGTGGCCGCCGTGTACCGCAACGCGGTCGACCCGGCCGATCCGCTGCTGGCCCGCGGCACCGTCCCCTTCTGCTACGCCACCAGCGACACCTACGAGGTGGCGTCCACCGGGATCGTGGGCACGCCTGCGGGCATCGAGCTGGCCCGCCACGCCAGCCGCGAGGTGATCCGCGTCGCGCCGCCCCGGCCGCTGGTGTGGTCGATCGACAGCCAGGCCGACTTCACCGACCGCTTGTACGTCCGCGGGCCGCGCCCCCGCGACAGCCGCGACGAGGCGGCCCGCCTGTTCCTGCCCGGCCGGTGGAGCAACCTCCTCCACACGCGGCCGGCGTTCCTGGGCCCCTACGGCGCCGTGGTGAACGGCATGCCGTCGCGCTCCCACGCCCCCGGCGAGGGCGACATTCAGCCCCTGCTGGCCCGCGAGCCCCAGCAGGCGCTGGGGCAGGGCAGCGCCGCGGCCCCCGACTTCACCAACCTGTCGGGGGGACCCACGGCCGGGTGGTTGCGGTTCGAGCGGTGGACGAACCAGCTGGAGGGGGTCCCGCTGGAGTCGATCACCCTGGCGGGGACGGACGTGCCGACCCGCTGGATCCAGCTCGAGGACGGGTCGGGCGTGCAGTCCCTGGGACCCGGCCTGATCCGCGGCTGGTTCCGCCTCGACCGCCTGCCCCTCGCTGACGAGAAGGCGTTCCTGTTCGACGGCGGCGAGGGGGACACGATCGACCGGATCGCCCTGTACCTCGACGGCCCCGGCCGGCTGGTGCTCGAGGCCTGGGACGAGGCCCTCGACATGGGCGAGTCGGGCGGGAGCCCCCGCTCGGCCCGGGTGGTGCACACCCGCGCCGCGCCCTTCCGGGAGGGGAACTGGTACCACGTGGCCGCCTACTTCCGCGGCACCGAGCCCGGGGACCTGGCCCTGGCGGTGGACGGCGCCTTCACCTTCCGCGAGGAGACCGTCGGCAGCCGCCTGGCCGCTCCGCTCGACCGCACCGCGACCACGCTCACGGTGGAGGACGCCAGCGCCTTCCCCGACCACGGCTGGGTGCGGGTGGGGGCGCCGCGGTGGCTGGCGCAGCCGAGCGTCGACGACCGGGGGATCGCCGACACGGGCGCCGACGCCAACGCCCGCTGCGAGGTGCTCCACTACAGCCGCAAGAGCGGCAACGTGCTGCACCTCGACGTGCAGGCCCTGCCGCTGGCCTCGGTCGCGGCCAGCGGCGCCCGGATCCTGCGGGTGCGCGACCTCGCCACCGGCCAGGACCTCGACCCGGGCTCGCTCCCTCTCGACGCGCGCCGCCCCGAGCGCGGCAGCGGCCACCACGTCCGGGTGGACTACGCCCCCGCGCCGCCCGCCACCGGCCGGCGCAACTTCACGTTCATGCTCGGCTACCCCCACGACGCGGGGACGCTGGTGGTCCCGTACGGGTACCACAGCCGGATCAAGAGCGAGCCCGCGACGGGAGGGGCGGCGGGCTTCCAGGACGTGGTCCGCCGCGGCCAGCGCTCGCTGCTCCACCCCCTCCCCGAGAACACCCCGGCCACGGTGCTGTATCGCCCGCAGGGCGCCTACAGCCGGCAGCAGCGGCAGGACGACCCGACCTTCGACGAGCGGCCCGAGGTGCTCACCGCCACCGAGACCCGGATCCCGGTCCTGTGGGCGGCGCCCTTCGCCGATCGACCGGTCGATCCGGCGCCGCTGCCGCCGCTGAACCCCGGCGACCCCAACGAGAGCGACGCCCTCCGGCCGCGCAACGTGGTGGGCGGCTGGCCGCCCGCAGGGGTGGTGCGGATCTCCTCGGTGTGGGCCTCGCCCAGGACGGGCTCGATCTACCAGAGCGTGGAGCGGGTCTACTACCGGCGGATCGTGAAGGCGGGCCCCCAGTACTTCCTCGACGGCTGCGTGCGCGGCGTGGAGGGGACGACCCCCCAGCCCCACGTCCTGTTCGCCAGCGTGGTGCTGGAGTCGATCGAGGTCGACGGCGACCCCGCGGACTACCCGCCTCGCCAGGACCTGGCCGAGCCGCGGGTGTACGTGTCCCTGTCGCGCCGCGACCCCTCGTCCACCAGCGGCCGGGCGGTGGAGTGGCTGTCGATCCAGCACCCCAGCCAGCCCCGCGTCCTCGACGGGCGCAACTTCCTCCTCCTGCCGGCCCGCGACAGCCTGGCCGGCGCGGCCCCCACGATCCAGCTCCCCAACGGTCAGGCGGTCACCTTGCCGGGCGCGCCGCCCGGCGCGGTCGACTTCCCCTACCAGCGGGAGCTGATCGAGCAGCTGCTCCTCATGGACGGCGACTTCGGCGACCCCGACGTGCTGGTGGCGACGCCCGACCCCCTGCAGCCGTTCGGGCTGCCCCTGCCCGTGCGGGGGCAGCTGTGGAAGGAGGTCCTCAAGCGGTGGGACCCCTCGGCGGCGAGGCCCTTCCGCCTGCAGGTGGGCGGCCGGGGCCAGACGATCCCCTTCTTCCAGCAGGGCGCCCGCAAGGTGAAGGGGACCGCCCCGCCCACGGACGGCTGGCCGGCGGGGACCGCGGTGGTGCCCACCTTCGCGATCCGGCCGGAGGACGGCGCCAACTGGGGCGCCTGGGCCAACCCCACCCCGCCCTACGGCGCCGAGTGCGGCGGCGGCGACCTGGTCACGATCGCCGACGACCAGGAGGGCGCCGCGCCGCGCCGCGAGGAGGCGCGGATCGCCTACGTGGCCCCCAGCGTGGCCGCGCCCAGCGCGGTGGCGCAGCTCGCGGCGCAGCTGGGGCTGGTGCCGGACGCCGCCAACGGGTGGCTGGTCGCCTTCGAGGACTTCGTGCGGCGCGAGTACCGAGGCGACGCCCAGGCGCGCCTGGCCAAGTGGCCCGTCGGCAACCTCCACTTCCTCCCCGAGCTGACCTTCGGCCGCGCCCGTACGCCGCTGGGCCCGAGCGACACGGTGGCCGACGCCCCGGGGACGCTCCCCGGCCGGATCGACGACCTGGTGGTCCAGCAGCTCGACGAGGGGCGCGGCTCCATGCTGACCCTGCACGGCTCCTCCACCGCATCGGACGCCACCTCGCCGCCGGCGCAGGTGAACGCCGAGCGGTGGGGCGACGGCCGCCTGTACCTCGCCCCGGGCGGCGAGGTGATCGCGGTCACCGGCGCCGCGCAGGTCGATCCGCCCCCGGGGAGCCGCAGCAGCTTCTCTCGGCTGACCCTGGCGCGCGGTGCCCTCGGTACGCAGGCGGTGGCGAGGGGCAGCGAGACCCCCCTGTGGCAGCTCCCCTGGCCGCCGGTCGCCGTGGCCACCGGCGGGTTCGGCGGCGCCCGGGGCGCGCTGCTCCCGATCCAGCCGATCCGCGGCGACCGCGCCTTCCGGGAGGGGGTCGACGGCGGCTACCTGCGGGTGGGCGCCGACGTCACCGGCGACGGGCGGGTGCTGCCCTACCGGCGCCTGGTCCCGCGGGGGCGCAACGGGGCCTACTTCGAGCGCCCCCTCGACCGCCTGGACCGCGGCGTCCTGCGCTCCGCCTTCGGCACCCAGCCCACGGCGCCGCAGGCCGGCGAGTTGCTGGTCGACCTGCCGTTCCGGCACCACGACCGCTACCGGGACGGCCTCGACAGCCTGCAGGGCCTGTTCTTCCAGGCCAGCCGCGAGCTGCCGGGGGCCTTCGTGGAGCGGATCGAGTGGGACGAGCACCTGCCGCCCCACAGCCGGGCGGACGTGAAGGTGGCGGTGCGGATCGACGGCGAGCCCTCCTGGGACGCCACCCCGGTGGCCGACGGTCCCGGCCAGCGGGGGCGGCTGTACCTGTTCGACGACCCCCGCGCCGACAACCTGATCGGCCTGCGGGCCGAGCGAGTCGAGCTGCGGGTGTTCCTCACCTTCCGCCCGGGCGCCTTCGACGACGACGGGTGGAAGGACGGCGCCCTGGTGGGCCGGGTGCAGGTCCACTACCGCCAGGCGACGCAGTCGCTGCGGCGCGAGGAGCGCGCGGAGTGAAGAGGAGGTCGCAGGCCCCACCCAGGTCGCTGCTGTATCGAACACGGAATATCAACAGCAAACAGAGAACAGGAACAGGGAACGGTGGCGGGTCGGCGCCACTATCATCGAAGAGGCTCGCGATCGATTCCGTGTTCCCATTGATGTTCCCTGTTGATATTCCGTGTTCGCCGCGGACGCGGCGGCGCAGGTTCGAGAGCGGCTCCTCTCGCACCTTCACCCTCCTCGAGATCCTGGTCGCGACCGGGATCCTGGTGATCCTGGGCGGGGCGCTGATGGCGATCCTGCGGGGCGGCCTGACCACCTGGCGGCGGGCCGAGGCGCGGCGGGAGTCGTTCGATCAGGCGCAGGCGATCCTGCTGCAGCTGCGGGAGGACTTCACCTGCGCCCGGGCGCCGGCGCGGACCCCGCTGCGGGGGCTGGGGGACACCGAGGCCCGCCTGCTGTGCGAGCCGCCGCCCACCAAGCTGTTCCTGGTGCGCTCGATCAAGGCCGAGAGCGAGCACCCGATCACCGGCCACGCGGGCAACGTGATCGGCGCTGACGCGGTGATCGACATGCGCGACGACCTGGCCGAGGCCCGGGCCTCGCGCCTGCGGGCCACCGGCGGCGCCATGGAGGTGGCCTGGGTGCTGGGCGACGACGGGGTGCTGTACCGCGGCGTCCGGGCCCCGATCGGGCCGCCCCGGTCGCTGTTCGACGTGGACGGGTGGGAGCTGGCGCCTCCCCTGCCGGCGGGCGCGGTGCCGGCCGCAGCGGCGCCCGCGCCCGATGCCCAAGGAGGCGGCGAGGCGCCGGCGGCGAGCTCCGGCTCCGACGAGCCGCTGCCGGCGCTGCTGCGCCCCTTCGCCACCGGGGTGATCCACTTCGAGGTGCTGTTCTGGACTCAGTACACGACCTCGTGGTCCACCGACCACCCGCCTGTCCGCCCCAGCGGCACCGACGAGCCCAGCGGTCCCCTCCCCTACTGGGACTCCACCCGGGCGATCCTCCAGCCGACCGACCTGCGGCCGCGCGAGTTCACCACCTTCCGCAGCCGCGGCTCCCTCGACGACCCGCGCGACGACGTCCTGCCGGTCAAGGTCAAGGTGGTGCTGACCCTGGAGGAGCCGCCGGCGGCCCGCACCATGACCTTCCTCGCCGAGACCTTCGACGCCCGCGCCGACAGCTTCCGGGTCCAGGACGGCACGCGCCTCGACCCCGAGGGCGGCTGGGTCCGGGTGGGCAAGGAGTGGATCCGCTACGACGAGGTCCGCGGCGACACCGTGTACGTGGCCCGCGGCGGCCGGGGCGGCCGCGGCACCCAGGCGACGGACCACGGCGCCGAGGACCTGGTGGTCGTCGGCCGCACCTTCACCACGATCCTGGAGCTCCCCGCCTACCGCGAAGACTGGGGCGACGACCCGAGCTGGAGGAACCCGTGAGCCGGCGCGGCTTCTCCCTCCTGGAGATCATCGTCGCCATGGGCGTGCTGGCGATCGGCGCCACCGCCGCCTTCGGCCTCCTGGTCGCCGCCACCGCCGCCGGCCGCCGGGCCGAGCACCACGTCAACGCCGCGGTCCTGGCCGAGTCGCTCCTCAACGACCTCCACGGCTACCCCCTGGGTCCGAACGCGCTGGAGGACCTCGAGGTGGCGGAGCTCACGGCGGGCGACGAGGCCGGCTCGCCTCAGGACACCGCCGCGGACCCGAGCGACCCCCCGGGCCCCGCGGTCGCCGCCGCCGGCCCCACCCGCTACCTCGCCCAGGACCTCGAGCGCGAGGACTTCCCCGGCTACGTGACCGACGTCACGATCACCCCGCTGGAAGGCCCGGTCCCGAACGAGCCCTGGCACTTCCTGGTCGAGGTCGAGGTTCGCTGGTCCGAGCGCGGCAAGCGCCGCAGCGCCGTGTTCGCCAAGGTCATGCTGCGGAACGCCTCGCACCTGGACCGGGTGACGGCGGCGGGGCCGTAAACGGGTGGTGCTCGAGCTGGAGATCAGCGGCCAGCTCGAGCGCCTGCTCCAACAAGTCTCGGGTCAGGTCAGGTCGGCCATGGGTTCAGGATAGCCGAGTGGTGCCGAGCGCTTACCCCACCCGGCGGCCGCGCCAGTACTGGGCCGGGCCCGGCTCGCTGCTGGGGACGATCCGCACCACGCGGACGCGCTGGGCGGGGCGCGGGGGCGGAGGCGGAGGCGGGGACGCCCAGCGCCAGCCGGACTCGGTGGCCCACGGGTGGTGGTAGGCGTAGCCCCCGCCGGGGCGGACCGGCTGGGGCTGCGAGGGGTTCGGGTTGAGGCCGGCGCGGAGGGCGAGCTCGAGGCGGCCCAGCTCGGCGGTGGCCTGCAGGAAGATGAACACCGCGATCACCAGCAGCATGGGGCTGGAGAACAGGCCGACCAGGCCGAACAGGACCGCGAAGGCCTGGCCGGCGCGGGCCGCCCACCGGGTGGCGCGGACGTAGCCGGCGTGGCGCCACAGGGCGCCCCGCAGCACCCGGCCGCCGTCCATGGGGTAGGCCGGCAGCAGGTTGAACACCGCCAGGACCACGTTCACGCCCAGGAAGGTCATGACCGGGTCGACCGGGCCCAGGACCGCCAGGGGGATCGCCGCCAGGCCGGCCAGGAACACGTTCACCGCCGGGCCCGCCAGGGCGATCAGCAGCTCCTCGGCCGGGGTCCGCGCCTCGCGGGTGAGGCTGGCCAGGCCGCCGAAGGGATACAGGGTCACGCCGGTGGTCCCGATCCCGAACTGGCGGGCCATGAGGATGTGCCCCAGCTCGTGGAGGGTCACGCTCACGAGCAGCGAGGCGGCGAGGAACGCGAAGCCGGCCAGGCCGCCCAGGCCGCCGCCCAGCAGGGTGACCAGCGCGGCGACCGCCAGCAGGATCAGCGTGGTGCCGTGCAGGCGGACCTCGACGCCGAAGGGACGCGCCACGGGGGTGCTGTTGAACATGGTCTTCGTAGGGGCTCCTTCCGGCTCCTGCCCGAGCGAGGAGCGTGCCACCGTACCCGGGGCCGTCTTAACCGGAAGGCTCACGACCTGTTCGGTCGCTGGAGGGGAAGCCCGCGCCGCGCGGGGGGCGCCAGCCTGTCACGAATTCGCCGGAAGACTGCCAGATCGTGCGGCAGCGGCGGCTAGTCGCCGCCCTTTTTGTACAGCATGCGGCTCTTGTCGCCGGTCTCGATCACGATCTTGGTGATCGAGCCCTTCATCTGCATGAGCTGGCCGATCGCCTTGGCCCAGTCCTCGGCGGGCGGCGGGGCGTCGTTGTCGAAGGGCGCGATCGGCAGCTTGGGGGCCGGCGGGGGCGGGGGGCGGCGCACCGCGCCGGTGCCGGGCGCTGGGCGGCGACCCGTCGGCGGCGCGCCGGGCCGGCCCGTCGGCGGCGGAGCCCCCGGGCGCGGGGGGCGCCCTGGCGGCGTGGCGCGCGGGCCGGGGGCGCCCGGCTCCCGGGGCGGCGGCGGCCGCCGCGTCGGCCGGTGCGCGCGGGTGGGGCGGTCGTGCGCCGGCGCCTCCTCGGCCTCCTCCTGATCGAGCCCCTCCATGAGCTTCTCGGGCTTGAGCTTTCGGGTGCCGCGGGCGGGGGCGCCGAAGAACATGCCGGGCGGGTTGCCG
>JAWLGW010000106.1:0-11101 GCA_041690735.1 Planctomycetota bacterium | reverse complement strand
GCCTGGTCCTGGCCCCCGGCATGGTCGAGCCGGCCATTCAGGACGCGCTGCTGACCCACTGCGAGCTGAAGAAGGACCGCTTCGCGGTGCTCGACTCGCCCGAGACCATCGACATGGGCGGCATCGACAAGATCCCCAAGCCGCGTGACTCGAAGTACGGCGCCTACTACTTCCCCTGGGTCGAGGTCTACGACCCCGAGCGCGGCAACATCTTCGTACCCCCCTCCGGCCACATGGTCGGGATCTACGCCCGCGTCGACAGCGAGCGCGGCGTCCACAAGGCGCCGGCGAACGAGATCGTCCGCGGCGCCCTGGGCCTGAAGTACAGCATCAGCCGCCCCGAGCAGGACATCCTCAACCCCAAGGGGATCAACTGCATCCGCGACTTCTCGCGGCGCGGCCGCGGCATCCGCGTCTGGGGCGCCCGGACCATCTCGTCCGACGCCTCCTGGCGGTACATCAACGTGCGGCGCCTGTTCATCATGATCGAGGAGTCGATCGACATCGGCCTGCAGTGGGCCGTGTTCGAGCCGAACGACCACAAGCTGTGGAAGAAGATCACCCGCGACGTCTCGGCGTTCCTGTATCGCCTGTGGCGCGGCGGCGCGCTGTTCGGCAAGACCCCCGAGGAGGCCTTCTACGTCAAGTGCGACGAGGAGACCAACCCGGTGGAGACGATCGACGCCGGGCAGGTGATCACCGAGATCGGCGTGTGCCCGGTCAAGCCGGCTGAGTTCGTGATCTTCCGAATCGGCCAGTGGCAGTCGGGCTCGGACGTCGCCGAGTAGCAGAACCACGGCCTGGGGCCCCGACGGGGGGCCCCAGGCCAGTCCTCGGGCGGCAGGGGCCGCTCCGGGACACAACGTTGGCAGCACGACGGCGAGGGTCCTTGAGCCGTCTATGAGGAGGCAAGCGGATGGCTAGGGAAGAACTGACCAAGTGTCGGAACAACATGTTCGAGTGCGACCTCTCGCCGCACATCACCCGGATCTCGCCGATCACCGCGACGTTCAGCCCGGACGAGAGCGTTGACGGCCGGCACGCCAAGTACAAGGTGTTCCAGCCGGGGACCGCGCAGTACGGCAACATCACCTTCGAGGGCGCCGAGCACAAGGACTCGATCGGCAACATCAAGTCCTGGGTAAAGGACGCCTACGACGGCAAGGAGGCCCGCAAGAACATCACGGTCAGCGTGTTCGACCAGGCGGGGAACACCGCGCGGAGCTTCAACCTGATCGACTGCTTCCCCCTCCACTTCACGATCCTCGACGTGGAGAGCGGGCGCGCCAGCACCGTGCGCTGGTCCCTCGAGGTTCGCGTCAGCTACTGGAAGACCGCGTAGGCAAGGCTAAGGAGAGCACACCATGATTGGTCATCAGCACATTTCGGATCAGGTCTCCAAGGCCAACGGCTTCCGCGTCGAGATCAGCGGCGTCACCACCCCCGGCAGCAACGAGGGCGAGTGGCGGTCGATCCAGGGCGGCGGCATCCGCTTCGAGGAGACCGAGGAGGGCGCCACCTTCGGCCCCGACAAGTTCAAGAACCACACCAAGGCGTCGTCCGTGTGGGAGCCGATCACCCTGGTGGGTCGGGTCACCAGCAAGCGCAAGGAGTGCTTGAGCTGGTACCAGGACATGGTCGACACCGGCGACGAGAACGCCTGCTTCAAGGACGTCTCGGTGACGGTGATCGGCCCGGACGGCGGCGACCTGTACACGGTCAACTACCTGGAGTGCTTCCTCCAGAGCTACACCCTGGGCGAGCTGTGCTCGATCGGGGACGCCCAGCCGCTGTACGAGACCATCGAGATCTGCGTCGGCTACAGCGACAACCTGCTCAGCTAAGCCGGGCCGGCGTCGCGCCGCTCGAGCCGCCCGCGTCCACTCGGCGCGGGCGGTTCGCGTCCGGAGCGGGCGCAGGATCGATCGATCCGCCGCGCCGGCGCCTTTCGCAGGCGCAGGTCGCCAGGTAATCTGACACGCCGATTCGCGGGGGGACGCGCCGCGTCCTCCGCAGTCATCACCGAGGGAGCCCACACATGCCGCTTCAGACGGAGTTCGAGTTCACCCTCCCGCGGGGGTACGTCGACAAGGAGGGCAACCTCCACAAGACCGGGATCATGCGCCTGGCCACGGCCAAGGACGAGATCGCGCCGCTCACCGACTTCCGGGTGCAGAAGAACCGCGCCTACCTGGTGATCATCCTGCTGTCGCGGGTCATCGCCAAGCTCGGCACCCTGACCGACGACAAGATCACGACCGACGTGATCGAGGGCCTGTACTCGGCCGACCTGTCGTACCTGCAGGAGTTCTACCGCCGCATCAACGAGGACGGCTCCGCCCTCGTCAAGACGGCCTGCCCCCACTGCGAGCAGGAGTTCGACTTCGACCTGGGCTCGTTGGGGGGGGTGTAGCTTGCTACCCCGAGGATCGCCTCTATCAGGAGGTGGCCTACATCGCCTATCACTTCCACTGGTCGCGTGACGAGGTCCTCGACCTGTCGCACCGCGAGCGGCACAAGTGGGTCGAGGAGATCTCGGCGATCAACAAGCGCATCAACAAGGCCTCGGGCGCGTCGCAGCAGCAGAGCGGGCCGCTCATGTTCGGGTCGAGGCACGGCCCCCGCGGGTTCAGCGGCGGCCTGAGCCTCACCAACCCGGGCGACGACGACGAGGACTTCTAGCCCGCATTTCCGCGGATCCGCGAAGAGTGCGCGTTAGCGCAGGCTAGCGCCCCGGCCTCATTCACGGCGGGCGTTTGCGTGACCCGGACCGCCCCAGGTCCTGCTGAAGTCCCCCGGCGGGCGTGCTAGAATTTAACGTCACTCACAAGGCAATGGCGTGTAAAGAGATACGCCAGGCGGAGCCGGAGCGCGGTGGCCTACTACACCCCGGACCTGTATTTCGAGAAGCAGGGCGAGCAGCGCCAGCGCCGCAAGGCGATCGAGCGGGTCCCGGTCCACGCCACCGCCTTCCTCGGCTTCGCCGTGCGCGGCCCCGTCGGTCGGCCGGTCCGGGTGACCTCCTGGAAGAGCTTCGAGGCCCTGTTCGGCGGCTTCAGCGCCGACGCCCTGCTGCCCCACTCGGTGTTCTCGTTCTTCGCCAACGGCGGGCGCGAGGCGGTGGTGCTGCGGGTCGGCCGCGCCGAGGGGGAGGGGGCCGCGACCTGCGCCTCGCTGACCCTCAAGGACCTGTACGGCCGCCCCACCCTGCGAGTGAAGGCCAAGGACCCCGGCAGCTGGGGCCGCAAGATCAAGGTGCGGGTCGCCAGCGGCTCGCGCCCCCCGATCACCCGCGTGGTCGGCCCCCTGGAGCGCGGGGCGACCGAGGCCTACGTGCAGCTCACCAAGGGGTTCGAGGTGGGCGCGGTGGTCCGCGTCGGCAGCGGGCCGCGGAGCGAGTACGTCACCGTCGAAGAGGTGGCGCGCAAGCGGATCCGGTGGAGCAAGCGCCAGGCGCTGCGTGGTCGCTACGAGGAGGCGACCGTCGAGGGCGTCGAGCTGCAGATCAGCGTGACCAGCCCCTTCGGCTTCGAGATCCACGACAACCTCGCCTTCTCGGCCGGCCACTCGCGGCACCTGGTCTCGGTGATCAACGCCAACTCGAGCACGATCGAGGTCGAGGACCTGCGCTCGCGCACGCCGGCGCCGTTCAACCTGCCGCAGGCCGAGCTCGAGGTGGCCCTGCAGGGCGGCGACGACGGCACCGCGGTGGTCAGCCCCGGCGACTTCATCGGCCGCGACCTCGGCCTCGGCGACCGCACCGGCCTGTTCTCCCTGGAGGACCACGACGACGTGGGGCTGATCTGCGCGCCCGACCTGCAGACGGCGCGGGAGACCGTGGAGGGCTTCGACGAGGAGGCCTTCGAGGCGGTCCAGCAGGCGATCGTCGACTTCTGCGAGCGCCGCAAGACGGCGGTGGCCCTCCTCGACCTGCCGCTGGGCTCGGACATCGACGAGGCCCGCGACTGGCGCACGCGGTTCGACTCCAAGTACGCCTGCATGTTCTATCCCTGGATCCGGGTGCAGGACCAGCTGCGCGGCGGCGGCGCCACCCGGCTGGTGCCGCCCTGCGGGCACATCGCCGGCCTCACCGGGCAGGTGGACAACACGCACGGGGTGCACCGCGCCGCGGCCAACATCGCCCTCAAGGACGTGATCGGCCTCGAGCGCACGGTCCACAAGGACCTGATCGACATCCTGGCGCCCGAGGGGATCAACTGCATCCGCGCCTTCCGGGGGCGCGGCTTCAGACCCTGGGGCGCCCGCACGCTGTCCTCGGACAAGCTCTGGCAGCACCTCAACGTGCGGCGCATGTTCATCCAGGTGGAGCGCTCGATCGCCGAGGGGACCGAGTGGGCGGTGTTCGAGCCGAACACCTGGGACACCTGGAAGGCGGTGGAGCGGCAGGTCTCGACCTTCCTCTACAAGCTGTGGCGGGAGGGGGCGCTGATCGGGCAGGTGCCCGAGGAGGCGTTCTTCGTCCGATGCGACGAGGGCCTCAACACCGCCGACGTCCGCGACGCGGGCGAGTTCCACTGCGAGGTCGGGCTCGCGCCCGTGCGACCGGCCGAGTTCCTGGTGTTCCGGATCGGGCAGCAGGCCAAGGACATCATCACGGAGGAGCCGTACGCCTAACGGCGTGGCGGAGGGGACACGATGAGCGAGGCGCCGCACCCGGACCAGCTGAACAAGAAGTTCTCCTACAAGGTCGCCATCGACGGGCTGGACGTCGTCAACTTCCGCGAGGTGGACGGGCTGAGCGTGCAGCTCGACGTGGTGGAGTACTACGAGGGCGGCGACAACACCCACCACCACAAGCTGATCGGCGGGACCCGCTACTCCAACCTCGTGCTGCGCCGCGGGACGACCGACTGCAAGGCGCTGTGGGATTGGATCAAGCAGACCCTGTCGGGGACGATCGAGCGCAAGAACGGCTCGATCGAGGCCCTCAACCAGCAGGGCGACCCGGTGGTGCGCTGGGACTTCAAGAACGCCTGGCCGTGCCGGTACGAGGGCCCCAGCTTCCGCGGCGGAGAGAGCGGGATCGCCTTCGAGATGATCGAGCTGGCCCACGACGGCTTCGAGATGGTGTAGGAGCAAGGCAGTGGCACAGCGCAGCCCGATCGCCCAGCTGATCTCGGACATCAAGCGATACGACGCGCGCCGGCAGGAGGTGCGCGCCCGGATCCTCGAGGCCGGCGGGCACAACGCGGGGTCGTACGATGCGGAGCTGGCGGTGCTCAACCGCGAGATCCAGCGGTTCGCCCTCCAGATCAACCGCACCCTGGAGGACTGCGCCCGCCGCGGCAAGAGCCCCGGGCAGGTGAGCGTGGGCAGCGTCGGCGACCCCGAGCTCAACCAGTTCCTGTCGCAGGTCAAGCGGACCTGCGCCGAGCTGGAGCGGGCGCAGCCCATGGGCGGCGCGCCGGCGGCCGGCACGCGCTCGGGGGTGGCCTTGGCGCGCGACCGGGCCGAGGCGAGCCGGCTGCGCCAGCAGATCAAGCAGCGGCAGCGCCAGACCGACGACGAGGTGCGCAAGACCGACCGGGCCCTGAGCGACCTGGACCGGGACCGCAAGCGGCTCGACGACGAGCAGCACAAGCTCGACAAGCAGCGCGAGAAGCTGGAGCAGGAGCGCGAGAAGGTCGCGCGCGACCTCGAGCAGGCGCAGGCCCAGAAGCAGACCGCGACCCGCGACCAGGCCAAGCTGGAGGCCGACAAGAAGCAGCAGCTGCAGCGGCTGCGCGCCCTGCGGCAGCCGAGCCGCCGGCCGCACCTCGAGCAGGAGATCCAGAAGATCAACCAGTCGCTGGCGCGCCTCGACCAGGAGGTGCGCCTCCGGGACGAGCGGATCCAGCGCGACGAGAAGATCCGCACCTCCATCGACCGCGAGCTCCGCCAGCTCGACGACGCGACCAAGCGGCTGGAGAAGGAGCGCGAGCGCATCGAGGAAGAGGAGCGCGAGCGGCTCGAGGAGCGCAAGGAGCAGCTGCAGAAGGCTCGTCAGGAGGACGACGGTCGCCTGGCGAAGCTCGACGCGGCGGAGCGGCAGCTCAACCAGGCCACGGCGTCGTCCTAGGGTTAGCGAGGGACCATGGCGAAGGGCACGGCGCAATTCCAGAGCTGGGAGCGGCAGGCGCAGCTGTCGCGGCGCGACGAGCGGCAGGCCGTCCCGGCGGCGCGAGAGCTGCTGGCGCGGGTGGCGCGCGAGCCGAGCGGCGAGCGGCTCGACGAGCTGGCGGCCCTGGGGCGGGTGGCCGGCCGCCTGAGCGCCGACGCTCGGGGCGCGCTGCGCCAGGCGGTGCAGCAGGCGTACCTGCAGCAGACCGAGGCGCTGCTGGAGCGGGGCGATCGGGTGGCGCTGGCGCGCCTCGCCGTCGCCGCGGCGGTGGCGCTCGACGGCACCGGGCTCCTCGAGGGGCGCGACCCGGTGACCGAGGCGGCCCGCCAGGAGCTGCGGGGGCGCTCGGGCAGCCTGACCCTCCTCCTCGACGCGCTGCTGGAGGAGGAGGCGCCGGCGGCGCCTCCCGCCGTGGAGGCGCCCGAGCTGACGCGGCGCCTCGACGCCCTGGTGGCGGCCGTGCTCGGCGGCGCCACCGCCGAGGAGCTCGACGCGCAGGCGGAGCGCGCCGCCGAGGCCTACCAGGAGGTGGCCGGGCGCGGCGACACCCGCGCTCACGTGCTGGTCCGGCAGGCGTTCGAGCGCGCCGCGCGGGGCCTGGAGGACGTGGCGGGGCTCCGCCGGCTGGCGCGGGCCTTCGCCCCGCTGCTGGGCGAGGGCTTCCTCTCCTTCCACCCCCTGGCGACGCTGCTCCGGCCGGTGTGGAGCGACCCGCCCCGGGCGCGCCCCGACGCGCCGCCCCTCGACCAGGACGACGAGCCGCGGTTCGTCGATCGCCTGCTGGACCGCCTCGAGGCGCGGCAGGAGTTCGCCCTCCCCAAGCTGATCCAGAAGCCCGGCCTGGCGGAGTCGCTGCTGTCGCGCGTCGAGGCGCGGCTCACCGACCTGTCGCGCGCGCTGGGCTGGTCGGTCCAGGCCGAGCGGTTCATCAACGGCCTCGTCGACCGCTCCTTCCGGTTCGACCGCCGCTTCGACCTGCTCAACCGCCTGCTGGGCGCCAGCGGCGACCCGTTCGACCGCCTCAGCCTGGGTCTGTTCAAGGGCGAGAGCCTGTTCAGCCCCCTGCAGGGCCTCGACCTGACGCGATTCGCCGTGCCGGTGGCCGAGGTGGTGTCGAGCGGCGGCGCCGACTTCGGGGGTGGTGGGCGCGGGTTCGACTTCGGCGGCATGGGCGGCTTCGGCGGCCTGGGCGGCCTGGGCGGCCTGCCCAGCCTGGGCGGGATCGGCGGCCTGGGCGGGATCGGCGGCGTCAACTTCAGCCCGGCGCAGCTGGCGGCGATCGCCGGGCTCAACCTCAACGCGCTGCCCCGCGGCCTGGCGGGCCTGATTCGATCGGGCAAGCTGGCGCCGCAGGCGGTCAAGGCCCTGCTCAGCGGGCAGAACCTGCGCGGCCTGAACCTGCTCGGCGGTCGCGGCCCGGGGGCCCTGTCGCTGGGCGGCCGGGGCAACTTCTCCTTGCAGTCGCTGCTGCGCGCGCCCGGCGGACTGCGCCACCTGGCCCTCGGCCTGGGGGGCGGACGCCTCCCCACCGGCTTCTCGCCGCAGCTCGCCCTGTCCACCGCGCCGCGGGCCGGACTCCTGTTGCCGGCGCTCGGGCGGGCGTCCCTGGGCTTCCGCAGCTACGCGCCCACCCTGGGCGGCTCCCCGGGCGGGCTGCCCGGGTGGGCGCTCCCCGGGGGCCTGCGCAGCCTGGGCGCGCCCAGCTTCGGTCGACTGGGCGGGTCGCCGCGCTTCGGCGGCCTCGGCCTCGGCGGCGCGGGCGGCCTGAGCGGCCTCGGCTGGAGCGGGGGCGGCGGCTGGAGCGGCGGGCCCCGCTGGAGCGGCGCCGCGTTGCCGGGCGCCTCCCTCGGCGCCCTGCGGCTGGGCGGCGCGGCGTCCGCGAGCCTGCCGGGCTGGGCCAGCCTGCGGGGTGGCGGCCTCAGCGGCCTGGGCGGCTTCAACCTGCGCGGCTGGAGCGGCGGCGGCGCGGCGGGCGGCCTGCTGGGCAGCTTCCCCAGCGGGCTGCGGCTCCCGGGCACCTTCCGCGGCGTCGGCGGCGGCGGCCGGCTGGGCGCGCTCGGCGTGGGGGCGCGCAACGCCCTGTTCGAGTTCCGCCTCGACGGCTTCGGGCGGCCTCGCCTGGCGAGCGCCGGCCTGCCGGCCGCGCTGCTGCGGTCGCACGCCTCGAGCCTTTCCTTCTCCTCGTACGGCGGCTCGGCCGGGAGCCAGCGCCTCGACCTCGGCGGGTTCGGCCGCGGGCTGAGCCTGGGGCTGCCGCGGCTCGGGGCCGGCGCCGGCGGCTGGAGCGGCGGTTCCTTGCCCTCCCTGGGCGGGCTGCGCCTGCCGCCCCTCCACCGCCTCACCGCGCTGGGTCAGGACCTCCGCCTCGACCGCCGCCTGCCGCTGTTCCCCGGGGCGGGGCTGCGCTGGCAGGCGGCGCCCTGGTCTGCCGGCGCCTCCCTCACCCCCGGGCTGGGGCGCCTCTCTGGGGACTGGCGCGTGCTCGCGGCGCTGGCCGGCGGTCGTGGCCCGGGAGCCTGGAGCGGGGGCGCCTGGAGCGGCAGCGGGGGCGGTGGCTTTGGGCGCTTGCCCCAGCTGCGCCTGCCCGGCCTCGGCCTGTCGAGCGTGCGGTTGCCCTCGGGCACCTTCAGCCCGGGCGGCATGGGCCTGCCCGCCGGCTTCTCGACCGGCTTCGGGACCGGGTTCAGCGGGTTCGCCCCCCAGAGCAGCGGCTGGGGCGGCCGCTGGAGCGGCGGCCGCCCCAGCGTGCCTGCGACCCTGCTGCCGGCGTTCGGCAACGCCCGCCTGCAGCTCGGCGCCAGCTCGCCGGGCTTCGACCTCGGGCGGCTGTTCGGGGGGTCGGGCTTCGGCGGCCCGTCGGCTCGGTTCGGGGCCAGCTCCTCGGGAGGCTGGAGCGGGCTCGGGCTCAGCGGCTTCGGCGCGCCCGCGGCCTGGCGCCTGCCAGGCTTCGGCGCGAGCAGGGGCGGCTTCGCGCTGCCCCTGTCCAGCGTCGCAGGCGGTCGTCCGGGCTGGGGCGGCTTCGCTCCTTGGAGCCGGAGCGCGTTCGGGAGCGCCGGCCTCGGCGCCAGCTTCCCCTTCGGCCTCCCCAGCGGGGCGCCGGCGTGGCTGCGGAGCGGAGGCCTGACGGGGTCGAGCCTGCCGGGCCTCGGGGGCGGCCGCGCGTTCGCGCCGCCGAGCGGCGGAGGCTTGCCGGGCGGGCTGCCGAGCTTCGGCGGCGGGCGTTCGTTCGGGTTCGCCCTGCCGAGCGGCGCCCCGAGCTGGCTGCAGGGCGGGAGCCTGCCGAGCTTCGGCGGCGGGCGTTCGTTCGGGTTCGCCCTGCCGAGCGGCGCCCCGAGCTGGCTGCAGGGCGGGAAGCTGCCGAGCTTCGGCGGGAGCCGCCCCTTCGGCTTCGCGCAGTCCGCCGGCGCGGCGGGCTGGCTGCAGGGCGGGAGCCTGCCGAGCTTCGGCGGGCGCCGTCCCTTCGGCTTCGCGCTGCCCGCCGGCGCTCCGGAGTGGTTGCAGGGCGGCAAGCTGCCGAGCTTCGGCGGGAGCCGCCCCTTCGGCTTCGCGCTGCCCGGTGGGGGCTGGCCGCAAGGCGGGAGCCTGCCCAGCTTCGGCGGCCGGCCGTCCGGGTTCGCGCGGCCCAGCGGCGCCCCGACGTGGCTGCGGGGGTCGACCTCTCCGCGTTCCCTCGTCGGAGCCCCTGCGCCCGGGTGGGCGGGCTCTCTCCCCAGCGGCGCGGCGGCCTCCTGGCTCGGCGGCGGCTTCGCGCTGCCGGCGGGCGCCGGGCTGCGGCCGAGCTTCGCCGGCGGCGATTACGCCTGGCTGCGCGCGGGCCGGAGCGGCTTCTCCCTCCCAGGAGGGCTGCCCGGATTCGCCGGCGCCGCCTCCTTCCCCTTCGCCCGCGGGCCGCTGGCCGCGCCGGCGGCGGGCCGCGCGGGGGCCGGGCTGGCGAGCCTGCGAGCGTTCAGCCGCGGACGCGCGGGCGCGCCGCCCCTCGCGGCGCTGGACCCGCTCCAGGCGGCGCTCGGCGTGGGCGCGGGCTTCGGCGGCGTGCCGGGCCTGACCTCGAGCGTGGGCGGGCTGTCGCACCATGCCTGGGCGGACGCGGGGGCTCGCCCGTTCCTGCCCTCGGCGCGGCTCGCCGGCTTCGAGACCCCTTCGTTCTTCGGCGGCGGCGAGGCCGCCCTGGGCGGCTTCATGGGCCCTCGGGGCCTGCGGCTGCCGGGGCGGGTGGCCAGCGCGGCCTTCGAGGCGCCGCGGGCGCTGGCGGGCCGGTTCGGTCGGTCCGCCGCCGACGCGGTCGCCCTGAGCGGGGGCGCCGCCTGGACGCCGGCGCTCGGCCAGCTGTTCGCCTCGGCCCTGGCCGGTCCCGCGGCGCCTGGCTGGGCGCCGCCGGCGGTCGACTTCGCGCTCGCCTCGGGCGCGGCTCCCACCATGGGAGGCGCGTTCGGCGGCTTCGGGCTGCCCGGATTCGGCGCCCCCAGCTTCGCCCCCGGACAGGCGGCGCGCGACGTGTTGCACCTGCCGACCACCTGGCGAATCGGCGGGCGTCCGGCGGGACGCCCTGGCGGGCACGGTCCGCTGGCGCCGCGGGCCGATCTGCTGCGCAGCGCCCCGTGGGTAGGGAGCTTCGACCCGAGCGGTGGCTTCGACCCGCGGTTGGCCGGCGACGCGGTCAGCTTCGCCGCTCCGCAGGCCCTCGCCGGCTTCTCCCCCGCGAGGCCGGGCGTCCGGCCGGCGCTGTCGGGCGGCCTGGCGGGGCTGTTCGGCTCCGGCGCGGCCGCCGGTCTTCGGGGCGGCGCGCCCTCCCGGGGTCTGTCGCAGGGCTTGGGTGGGGGCGCGGCCGGCTCGTGGGCCGATCTGCCGGCGCTCGCCCTCGCGGGCGGGGGCGCGGCGGCGGTCGCCGCCCCGCCGTGGAGCGCGGGTCCTGCCGGCGGCGTCCCGCCGCTCGCCCGCATGGGCCGCGCGCCCGAGCGGTGGGGCCAGGCCGGCCCGGAG
>JAWLGW010000105.1:0-11119 GCA_041690735.1 Planctomycetota bacterium | reverse complement strand
GGTGTCGGGGCTGGCGGTGGCGGGCAGCGCGCTGACCTTGCTGTTGGCCCTGCGCCTGCTGCTGGCGCCCCGCCTGGCGTCCCCCCGCACCGAGGCGGCGCTGGCGGCCCTGCCGGCCGCGGGGGCGGGCGCGGCGGTGGGGCTGCAGGCGCTGCTGCTGACCGCCGCCGGGCGCCTGTGCCTGGTGTGCCTGGCGCTGCTGGCGGTGGCGCTCGTCGTGGCGGCGCTGATGGCAGCCGTCGCCCGGCGCCGAGCCGGCGCCTCCTGGCAGAGCGCGGGCGGCGCCTTCCTCCTGGCGCTGCTGATCGCCGCGCCCCTCGCCGCCTGGCGCGGCCGGGCGATCGCCGCCGACGACGCCCACCGCCGGGCGGCGGTCCTGGCGGCGGGCGGCGCCGAGGGGCCGCGGCTGGTGCTGGTGCACGCCGAGGGCTGCCCCTACTGCGACGCGCTGCTGCTCGACGTGCTGAGCGCGGCGCCCGTGCTGGAGCGGCTGGAGCGGACCCGCGGCCTCGAGCTGGTGACGCCGGCCGACCCCCTGGCGAGGGCGCACGCCGGCGAAGGGGCGCCGGTGCTGGTCGCCCTCGACGCCGCGGGCGACCGCCGCGGCAAGCTGGTCGGTCTGCAGCCGCAGGACGCGGTAATCGCCTTCCTGGACGCGGCCCTCGGGACCGCTCAGGCGACCGGCTCGTCCTCGCCCCCGCCGCGCTCCTCGCGCACCAGATAGACCGGCCGCTCCTGACTGCGGAAGTGCACCCGCGCCAGGTACTCCCCCAGAATCCCCAGGCTGAACAGCTGCGCCCCCGAGAAGATGGCGATGATCGAGGCCAGGAAGGCGAACCCCGGCACCACGATCCCCTCGATCAGGGCGCGCCCCACCACCCACACCAGGACCCCGACGCCGAACAGCGTGCACAGGAAGCCCACCAGGCTGGCGAGCTGCAAGGGTACGATCGAGAACCCGGTCACCATGTTGAGCGCGTGCACCAGGAGCTTGCGGAAGGTGTAGCCCGAGGGCCCCACCCGCCGCGGCTCGTGGCGGACGGTGATGGCGCGGAACCGTGTAGTGGTCCAGGTGAGCAGGACGTCGATCGACACGAAGCTGCCCGAGTAGTGGGCGAAGCCGCCGCGCAGGGCGGTGCGGAAGGCGCGGAAGGCGCTGATCCGGCTGGCGGTCTCGGCGCCCATGGCGTGCTGCAGCACCAGCTTCGTGAGGCGAGAGGCGAGGGCGCGCAGGAGGCCGTGCTGCTGCCGCTCCGGGGCGCCATACACCACGTCCACGTCGGGCGAGAGGGCCTCGACCAGGCGGGGCACCTCCTCGGGCGGGTTCTGCAGGTCATCGTCGAGCGTGACCAGGGTGGCGTAGCGGGCGCGACCGATCCCGCACAGGAGCGCGTTGTGCTGCCCGTAGTTCCGCGACAGCCGGATCCCCCGGACCATGAGCTCGGCGCGCCGGGTCAAGGCCTCGATCACGCCCCAGCTGCCGTCGGCGCTGCCGTCGTCGACCAGGATCAGCTCGAAGGGCGTCCCGCGGGCCTCCAGGACCTCCGCCAGGCGCTGGCACAGCTCGGCCAGGCAAGCCTCGCCCTGGTACACGGGCACCACCACGGACACGCCCGCGGGCAGGTGGCGGGCGGTCACACGCGCTCCGAGGCGGCCGGCGGGGGCTGATGCCAGCGGTGGAAGGTCACCTCCGGGTGCCCAAAGCGCCAGCCGAGGCGCGCGTATAAGTTCAGCACCCGCACGTTCCCGGCGCTGACGGTGGTCGTCAGCCGGCGGACGCCGCGGCTGGCGAGGAGCCGCGTCCCCGCGGTCCACAGGAGCCGGCCGAGGCCCCTCCCCTGGGCCTCCGGCTCGATCGCCGTCAGCGCCAGGTGGACCGCCTCCCCGTCGGCGCGGTACAGCCAGAAGCCGCGCGCTCGCCCTTCGTCCGTCACGACCAGGAAGGCGTCCTCTGGATCGGACCCGCTGCGCTCCACCCAGGCGGCGTACCGGTCGTTCGCCAGGCGGTCCGGGACGGCCGGGTCGGCGTGGAGCCGCTGGCCCGAGAAGCTGCGCCGGGCGATCTCGCGGAGCGTCTCCAGCTCGTCGCGGCGGGCGGGACGGACGCGCTCGTCGTCGGGCGGCGCGGAGGCCGTGAGCTCGAGGGTCGGATGCAGCACCTGCTCCACGTAGCGAAAGCCAGCCACCTGCACGGCCGCGATGGCGCCGTGGGCCTCGGCGGGCAGGCGCAGGCTGGAGAAGCGAATGCCCTCCGCCGCGCACCACGCCTCGTAGCGCTCGAGCAGCGCCGGCAGCGCCGGCGCCTCGGCGCCCGCCGTCTCCACCCCCTCGAGCCCCAGGACGACCCCCACCGGGTGACCGAGCAACTCGGCGTCCCAGGGGACCAACGCGCAGCGCAGCCGCGACCCACCGGGCCCCTGCAGCTCGATGGCCTCGTAGCGCTGCCCCATGGTGCAAACCATGCCGCATCGCGCTGAACCGCGCCACCCGCAGGCGCGCCGCCGCCGGTATCGTGACGAGCCGGCGCGACGCCTGCCGGGAGACTCCGAGCATGACCGACTCGATCCAGATCCCCTTCAATCGCCCCGGCCTGGCGGGGCCCGAGCTGGAGTGGGTCACCGAGGCGATCACCGGCGGCCACACCTCGGGGGACGGGCCGTTCACCCGCCGCTGCCGGGAGCTGCTGGAGGAGCTCCTGGAGGGGCCGCGGGTGCTCCTCACCACCTCGTGCACCCACGCCCTGGAGATGGCGGCGGTCCTCCTCGACCTGCAGCCGGGCGACGAGGTGGTGGTGCCCTCCTTCACCTTCGTGTCCACCGCCAACGCCTTCGCGCTCCACGGCGCGCGGGTGGTGTTCGCGGACGTGCGCGAGGACACGCTGAACCTCGACGAGGAGCGCCTGCCCGAGCGGCTCACCTCCCGCACGCGCGCGGTGGTGCCGGTGCACTACGCCGGCGTCGGCTGCGCCATGGAGGCGATCGGCGCCCTGGCCGACCGGCACGGCGCGGCGGTCGTCGAGGACAACGCCCACGGCTTGCTGGGGCGCTATCGCGGCCAGCCGCTGGGCTCCTTCGGCCGGCTCGCGACCCTCAGCTTCCACGAGACCAAGACCTTCCACTGCGGGGAGGGGGGCGCGCTGCTGCTGAACGACCCGGCCGACCTCGCTCGGGCCGAGGTCCTGCGCGAGAAGGGAACCGACCGGAGCCGCTTCTTCCGGGGCGAGGTCGACAAGTACACCTGGGTGGACGTCGGGTCGAGCTGGCTCCCCTCGGACATGCTGGCGGCGTTCCTGTACGCGCAGCTGCAGGGGCGGGAGCGGATCCTGGCCAAGCGCCGCGCGGTGTGGGAGCGGTACCGGATCGGCCTCGCCGAATGGGCCGAAGCGGTGGGAGCGCGGCTGCCCACCGTGCCCGCCGACTGCGAGCAGTCGTATCACATGTTCTACGTCCTCCTCCCCCACCAGGCCGCCCGCGACGCGCTGCTGGCGCGGCTGCGGGCCGAGGGGATCCTGGCGGTGTTCCACTACCTGCCGCTGCATCTCTCCCCCATGGGGCAGCGGCTGGGGGGGCGCCTGGGGGACTGTCCGGTCAGCGAGTCGGTGAGCGGCCGGCTGCTGCGGCTCCCCTTCTACAACGACCTCCTGCCGGAGCGGCAGGAGCGGGTCATCGAGGCGGTGCGAGCCTTCCGCCCCTGACTCACAGGTCGAGCTCGGGCGCGCGGCCGCGCCGGTAGACCCACAGCGGTCCCTCCAGGCAGGGCACCCAGCCGCTGGGTTCGGGCGCCGCCCGCTCCAGCCACCCGCGCAGGGGGACCCCCTGCGCGCCGGGCGCTTCGGAGATCACGTAGTCCACCGCGGGGTCGAGCGGGAGGCGGCGGCCGAGGTGCTCGAGGCCGTGGACCACGAAGTTGATCAGGTAGAGCGCGTCGCGGTCCGCGAGGTGGGCGGCGACGGCGATCGGCGCGGCGACTCCCCGCTCTGGCGGCAGGGCGGCGACCACCCGCGACCACTGGGCGCGGTGGGCGCGCAGGGCGGGGCCGTGTCCCCACAGGGGGAGCTCGAGGATCGGGCTGGCGAAGCCGTGCAGCACCAGCGCGGCCCCCATGAGCAGCGGGCCCGCCACCCGCCGCCGCTCGCGCCGGAGCGCGCCCAGCGCCTCGACGCTGGCGAGGGCGAGGCAGGTCACCACCAGGGCGTGGTAGTGGTAGCGGATCGAGTGAATGGTGGGCGGCGCGGCCAGCAGGTGGATCGCCAGGAAGGGCGCCGCCGCCAGCGCCCAGGCGGGACGCAGGAGGGGCAGCAGGGCGGCGCCGCCCAGGAGCGCCAGCAGCAGGAGCCCCCGCGACGCCGTGGCCAGGTGCTGCGCGGCGAACAGCGGGCGCGACGCCAGGGTCCACAGGACCTCGCTCGGCCCGTCGCCCAGGGGGCCGAAGAAGCTCCCTCCGGTCACGCCGCTGGTGTTGAAGGCCTGCACCACGAGCATGCCCCCAACGAAGGTCAGCATGCCCAGGGCGCCAGCCGCGGCCGCATATTCGGGCGGCCGCCGCCGCGCGAGCGCCAGTCCGGCCATCCCCACCAGCAGCACCCCGCACGTCTCCTTGCAGGCGGCGAGCAGCAGGCAGGCAGCCAGGAACGGCCCGAACCGGCGCTGCTCCAGGAACACCGCCGCCCAGGGCACGAAGGCCACCCCCAGCACCTCGGGGTGGTAGGCGAACAGGGCCGGGAACTGGATCAGCGGCGACGCCAGGAAGGCGCCCGCCGCCATCAGCGCCAGCCCCGGCTCCACGTCGCGCAGGCGCGCATAGCGGAACAGGCCGGCGGCTCCCGCCGCCACCGCCACAGCCTGCAGCACGAGCAGCGCCGGCACACCGCCCGCCCAAGCCAGCGGGGTCAGCAGGAAGTGCACCCAGTGGGTGTGAATGCCCAGGAAGGGCGCGTAGTTGATCGAGACGTAGGTCGAGCCGCGGGCGAACTGGTGGAGCGCCTGCGCGTACAGGGCGAGGTCGTAGGTCTGGGTGAGGAAGGAGGTGTGCTTCCACGCCGCCAGGCCGCCCAGCCCCGCCACGAAGGCCACGAGGAGCGCCGCCAGCGCCGCCCGGGCGGCGCGCTCGCTCACGGCCTCACCGACCGCCGCCGGAGGACGATCCGCCCCCGTCGCGCTCCTTGGGGATCGCGATCACCTCCTGCGTCTTGACGCCGCCCACGTCCCCCTGGGCCACCGCCTTCACCACCACCTGGTCCGGGAAGTCCTCCAGGACGATGGCGTGCAGGCTGGCGTCCACCCACAGGGCCACGTTGGGGAGGCGGATCGGAGTGCGGATCGTGTCGTTGAACTCCAGGACGCCGGCCTCCTCGGTGGTGCGAGGGCCGAACTCCAGCGTCCACACGTGGCCTTCCTGGCTCAGGTGGATGGTGAAGTCGTCCTTGTACCAGAACTCGATCTGCTCCCCCGGCTTGGAGCCGGGGAGGAAGAAGCGCACCCCCTCCACGCCGCGCTGCCGGCGGATCTCCACGAACATGAGGCCCTTGCCGTTGCAGCGGATGGAGTCGATCGCCTCGAAGATCGGCATGAGGAAGGGGCGGCTGCCGGGCGTGAGCAAGAGGTCGAGGGTGTGGCGCAGCCCCTGCCCGGTGACCGTGACCTCCCCCAGCCCCTGCAGCATTTCGCAGGTGAGGATCACCCCCGACTTCTTGGCCCCCGCCTCCTGGGCGATCTTCTGGTAGTGGGCGTCGAGCTCCGCCTGGCTGAGCTCCTGCGTGTCGTGGGCCGTGCGGCGGTAGTAGACGCTGGCCCCTTGGCCCTCGCGCCACACGTCCTCGAGGGCCACCGCGAACTCGAGGGTCTGGATCTCGCTCGGCGCGGCCGCCACCAGCGTCACCAGCCCTCCCAGGGCGAGGCCGCCCACGACCTGCGCCGCCCGCCCCGCCAGCAGCAGCCCCAGGATCACCAGCAGGGCGCCGCCGGCGTAGGCCTCCAGCCACACGTCCACCTCGTCGGCGCGCAGCAGCGCCCGGCCCGACACGGCCACGCCGACCACGCCGCCGAGCGACGTCAGCCCCAGCAGCCGCAGGGAGCCGCGGGCCACCCGCTCGGCGTCGCCGGTGTGGACCGCCATCACCGTCTCGCCCGAGGCGGCCTGGTCCTCGACCAGGCCGCCCGCCCCCAGGCGAACCCGCAGCTCGCTGGGCCCGATCGCGGCGATCAGGGTGCCCGGCAGCAGGGCGACGAGCACGATCGCGGCCGTCGGCGCCAGCACCCACTCGGGGTCGTGGTCGAGCACCCACCGGCAGGCGAGGGGCAGCAGGTAGGCCGCCAGCCACAGGGTGACCCCGCCCGCGATCGCCAGGCGCGGCGTCGCCCGCTCCCGCCGCTTGCGCCCCGCCGCCGAGGCGACCACGTCGCCCAGGCCGAAGCCCAGCGCCATGGCCAGCAAGAAGGCCGCGAACACGCTGGCCCACACGAAGGCTCCGGCCCCGAAGAAGGGCGTGGCGAGGAGCCCCAGGTGCACGAACGACGCCGTGAGGACGCCGCCGCCCACGAAGCATAGGAGCCGAGGACCCATGTGGCCCTCATGGTGGCCGGGGGCCCGCCGACTGTAAAGAGGGCGGCGCGGGCGCCGCTACCGGACGCTCAGCTGCCTGAGCGCGTAGATCACGGCCGCGACGACCAGGAACAGGATGCTCCACAGCAACACGGGCAGCCCCGGTCCGCCCAGGAAGCTGCGGGCGGTGTCGAGGCCCCGCTGGAGCCGCGTCCGCTCGCGCCGAGCCCGCCACGCCTCCTGGCGCCGGCGTGCCTCGGTCTCCGAGCTGCCCACCGCGCAGCAGTCCCGGAGCTCGAAGCAGCCGGGATCGAACGCCCACCCGCAGCCCTGGCACAGCTCGTAGGCCTCGCCCAAGCGCTCGACGCACCGGTAGCAGCGCACCCGCGGCCGCCGCGGCGGCCGCGGCCGAGGGGTCACGAGCGGCCGGCCGCCCGCGCCGCTCCGGCAGCCAGGGCAGCCGCCGACCTCGCTCCAGCACTCGGGGTGCAGCGCCAGGGAGCAGGTCGGGCAGGTCCGCTGCGCCGCCTCCGCCACGGCCTCGTGGCAGTACGCGCACCGGAGGTCGCCCGAGCGGGCGCTGACGTCGACCTGCAGGCTCACGCAGCGACGGTAACAGCTCTCGCCGGCCCAGGCGCCCCCGCCTAGCCGGGGCGCCTCCGAACCAGCGTCAGCGCTTCAATCGCAGGGTCGACACGAAGCCGCCAAGCCGAGGCGCTCCCGCAGGTGCGAAAGCTATGCGGGTTTCTGGAGTTTGGCGGCCATCTCGCGACCGCTGGCGCCTTCACACGAGAAGGCGCCGCCAAACTTCAGAAACACGCCTCGGCTTCGGCCCGCGACTCGGCGAAGCGGAAGATCGCCGACAGGCCGAGGAGGTCGAACACCTCCTTCACGTTGGCCGACGGCTTGAGGAACACGATGTCCCCGCCGTTGTCCTTCGCGCGGCCGATGGCGCCCACGAACACGCCGGCGCCCGCCGACGAGATGTAGTCGAGCTTCTCCAGCTTGACGATGAGCTTGTAGCAGTTCTGCCGGAACACCGAGGAGACGACGTTCTCCATCTCCTCGAAGGTGTGCGCGTCGAGGAACCCTTCGGCCTCGATGTAGCACACGCCGTTGGGGAGCATCTCCTGGTGGAGCTTGAGATCAGGCACGGGTCGCCGCTCCTTCGTGGCTGGGGGGCTCGGGGGTCACCTTATACCCGGTCTGGCGAGACCGGGCGAGGGCCCCCGTCAAGCGTTCTCCCGCGCGTCCTGCTCGGGCGCGGAGGAGCTGTCGGTCGCTGGAAGCTTCTTGATCATGACGAGCTCGTTCACGAAGTCGGGCCCGTCGTGGTTGTAGGCCACCTCGTCCATGATGCGGCGCATGAGGAACAGCCCCAGACCGCCCTTGAGGCCGAGCTTGATGTGCTGGTGGATGTCGAGCTCGGAGCTGAGCCGCTCGCCCGGGTCGAACGGCACGCCCTTGTCCTGGATCTGGACCTTGAGCGTCTCCGCGTCGAGGGTGAACACCAGCTTCACGGTGCCGATGCCGCCCTGGTAGGCGTGCTCCACCACGTTCGCCAGCGCCTCGTCCACCGCGACGATGATCTTGTTCGACATCTCGCGGTCGAACGGGGTGTGGCCGAGGACCTCGGTGACCTCCTTGCGGACGGCGCTGAGGTTCCGGCTCTCGTTCGAGATCTCGATCTCGCGCTTCAGGTTCACCCCTGCGCGCCCCCCCCGCTCGTCACGCTCAGCGTGGTGATCGTGATGTCGTCGGACTGCTCCGCCGCGCCGCGGTGCTCGTCGAGGGCCTTCACGATGGCGTCCACGAACTCCTGGGAGGACTTGCGGGCGTGCGTCTTCACCAGCTGGAAGAAGCGGTCCTCCCCGAACTCCTCGGAGTCGTTGTTCATCGCCTCGTTGACGCCGTCGGTGTAGGTGACGATGCGATCCCCCTCCTCGAGCTGGACCTCGACCTCCTTGATATGGTTATCAAAGATCGTGCCCTTGTCGAAACCCAGCGCGATTCCGGCCGGCTTGATCAGCTCGTTCTCCCCCGCCTTGGCCCGGTACAGGACCACCGGGTTGTGGCCCGCGCTGGCCACCCGCAGGGTGCGCGTCTTGACGTTGAGCACCATGTAGGCCGCCGTCACGAACATGCCGCGCCGGATGTCCTTGGCGAGGATGCGGTTCACCTTCTTGAAGGTATCGCCGGGCGAGACGTTACGCACGGACGCCAGCCGGACCAGCGAGCGGGCCATGGTCATGACCATGGCCCCGGGGATCCCCTTGCCCGCCACGTCGGCCACGATGATCCCGAGGTGGGTCTGGTCGATCACGATGAAGTCGTAGTAGTCGCCGCCGACCTCCTTGGCCGAGTTGTAGTGGCTGTGGATGTCGAACCCGGGGATCTGCGGGATCCGCTCCGGCAGGAGCTTCTCCTGGATCTCCTTGGCGATGTTCAGCTCCCGCTCGAACGACTTGCGCTCCACGGCGTTGTTCTGGGCCGTGCGCAGGTTGCGGGTCATGATGTTGAACACGTGGGCCAGGGCGCCGATCTCGTCGCGCGAGCCGACCCGCGACTGATGATCGAGGTTCCCGCCGGCGACCTCGGCGATGTCGGTCTCGAGCTCGCGGATCGGCCCGGTGAGCACCGCGGAGATCAGCACCGTCAGCAGGATCCCCGCCACGGCGCCGCACAGGGTGACCACGCCGATCCGCTGGTAGAGGGCCGACTTGACCGCGTCGAGGCGCTCGGCGCGCACGAACACCGACACCCAGGGGGTGACGTGCCCCTTGTCGTGCAGGAGGAACGGGAGGGGGTGTTGCGTGAAGAAGGCGTCGACCTCCTCCACGTCGCGGAAGCTCTGGCCGGCGAGCTCGTTCAGCCGCGTCAGGGCGGCGGAGAACTCCTGCGAGTCAGGGTCGTTGAGCCGCACCTCCTCGGCGAGCTTGGCCTGCTCCCGCGCCTTCTCGAGGTCGAGGGCGATCGGCTTGTCGAACCGCCGCACCCGCTTACCCTGGATCTGCCCCTCGTAGATCTCGACCTTGCCCTCGCTCTTGAGGTGACTCTGGGCGATCGCCAGCTCTTGCGTGGAAGGGTACTGGACCACCCGGAACTGGCGGTTGGCGTTCTGCTTGTCCTTCTCGAGCACGCTGATGGCGAGGATCTTGCCGCCCGAGTCCTCGACCAACCCCTTCAGGCGCCCGCGCCACTCCGCCTTGAGGTCCTCCACCACCTGATCGAAGTCGACCGGAGGGCGCACCGGCGCGTCGGGGTCGGGGTTGGGGTCGAGCGCCTCTTCCTGCGCGATCCAGAAGCCGCGGTCGATCGTCTGCTCCAGGGTGTCGACGATCGTGATCCCCTGCTCGCTGATCTGCTCGTCGACGTTCTGGGCGGCGATGGAGTAGGTGAGCGAGCCGAGCAGGCCCATGAACAGGCCCACCACGCAGGCGGTCAAGCCCGCGAACTTGACGCCGATGGACAGCCCCCGGTTGAAGGGGGTGATCGTCTCCAGCTCCTGCTCGTCCTTCTTGGCCGAGCGCATGCGCCCGGTGCGGCCGACCTTGGCGCTCTTGACCTTGGCGGCCGACCCCTTGGGCCGCTTGATCCGCCCGGTCTTGCCCTTGGCGGCCAGCGCCTTGGTCTTGCCCGCCGAGTCCTGCAGCGTGCGCTGCGAGGCGACCTTGCGCGAGACCTTGGAGGCGCGCTCGCTCATGCGCTCGCCTCCTCGGAGGCGGCGGGGGCGGCGGGCTCGGTGAGGGACGCGATCGTGTCCGCCCGCAGCACGCGCCGGGCCTTGAGCACGTAATCGAGCCCCGAGCCGAGGGTGATCGCGATGGTGAGGCCGATCAGGACGAAGGTCGTCCACTCGGCCCAGGTCAGCCCGCGCAGGTTGGCCATGGCGAGGAAGATCCAGCCGATGGTGACGCTCTGGGTGACCATCTTGGTCTTGCCCCACACCGAGGCGGGGAACGCGACGCCCCGGGACTCGGCGAAGCCCCTCAGGCCGTCGACGAGGAGCTCACGGGCGAGGATGACCACGACCATCCACGAGGAGACCTGCGAACCCTTCAACGGAGCGAGGAGCACGAACGTCCCGCACACGATCACTTTGTCAGCGAACGGATCGACGATCCGTCCAAAGTCGGTCTGCAGGCCCCAACGCCGGGCGATCTGGCCATCCAGAGCGTCGGAGATCGCGGCCAGCACGAAAATAACAAGGGATACGTTCAGCAGCAAGCGCTCTCGGCCCGCCGCCGGTCCGCCGTCCCCCCTGGCGGCCACCTCCACCGCCACCAGGATGCCGAACAGGAGCAGGGCCAGGACGAGGCGGCCCCCCGTGATCAGGTTCGGCAGGTTGCGAGGGGGGGGCACGCCGCCCCCTTTAGATCAGCTCGGCGACGAGGTCGTAATCCTCGGCCCCCGTGACCCGCGCTTGGCGCAGGGTGCCGACCTCGGCCCCGAGGGCCTCGGCCTCGACCCCCGGCAGGAGCACGACCGGGTCGATCTCGGGCGCGTCGTAGGCGCTGCGGGCGACGCCTCGCCCCTCCTCGTCGACCCCCTCGATCAGCACCTCGAGGGTGCGGCCGAC
>JAWLGW010000104.1:0-11162 GCA_041690735.1 Planctomycetota bacterium | reverse complement strand
GCCCGCGCGGTCACCACCAGCGGCTCGTCGATAAGGTGCTGCCGTCATGGGTCTGGATGCGGCTCCACAGCTGCTTCTTGACCGTGTTCTCTCGGTTGGTGCCCACGCGGAGCACGAACCACTGTTTCTGCATGGTGCTCACGCTCACCCCTAACCGAGGATGCTCTTCCACATCACGTCCCAGGGGATCTTGTCCCGGAACAAGACCAGGCCGTAGTCGACCGCGCCCAGATAGACCGCCAGGATCACCACGCAGGCGACCACCACGATCGAGGACGAGATCACCTCGTGGCGGGCGGGCCACGAGACCTTCTGCATCTCGGCCTCGGTCTCGATCAGGAAGTCGACCACCCGCTTGTGGTTGCACAGGACGTAGATGCCGATCGCCATGAGGACGATCAGCACCCCGCACAGGAGCACCCGCGGGCTGATCGGGAACTCGTCGCCGAGCGCCCCGCGGGCCAGGTCGTCCTGCCAGAAGCCCATGGCGAGGTAGTCGTACAGCGACACCACCCCGAACAGGAGCAGGGCGCCCGACAGCACCGCGATCCCCCCGCGGGAGCGGGTCGCTTCTTCCGGCTTGTAGAGCTCGAGAGCCATTGGTCTTCCTAGCTCGCCTCGAGACGGGACGTCTCACTCAGGGGTGCAGGGATTCGAACCCTGAACCTACGGATTTGGAATCCGTCGCTCTGCCAGTTGGAGCTACACCCCTCGGTGGAGAGCCGCGCCGAGGCGCGGCTCGCGCACGGCAGAACGCGCTACTTCTTGCGCTCCTTGTGGACCTGGTGAGCGCGGCAGGTGCGGCAGAACTTCTTCAGGTTCAGCTTGGCGAGGCCGCCCGACAGCCTCTTCGACGTGCGGTAGTTGCGCTGCGCGCACACCGTGCACTCCAGCGTAATGTGCCCGCGCGCGAACTTGCTCTTCTTGGCCACGATCTTCCTCGACTGCCCCTGTAAACGGGGTCCCTATTGCTCCAGCGCGGACTCAAGCGTGGACCCCCGGGGCCCAAACGGGCACCGGGGGTCACCCGCGACGCTGCTCGGCCTGCGACCTACTCGATGATCTTGACCACGGCGCCGGCGCCGACGGTCTTGCCACCCTCGCGGATCGCGAAGCGCAGCTTCTCCTCCATGGCGATCGGCGCGATCAGGCCGATCTCCATCTCGATGTGGTCGCCCGGCATGCACATCTCGACGCCCTCCTTCAGCTTGATGCTGCCGGTCACGTCGGTGGTGCGGAAGTAGAACTGGGGCCGGTAGCCGTTGAAGAACGGCGTGTGACGGCCGCCCTCCTCCTTCTTGAGGACGTACACCTCGGCGGTGAAGTTCTTGTGCGGGGTGATCGAGCCGGGCTTCGCCAGCACCTGCCCGCGCTCCACCTCGTCACGCTTCCAGCCGCGCAGCAGCAGGCCGACGTTGTCGCCGGGCTCGCCCTGCTCGAGCTCCTTGCGGAACATCTCGACGCCGGTGCAGGTGGTCTTGCGGGTGTCGCCCAGGCCGACCAGCTCCACCTCGTCGCCCGGCTTGATGATGCCGCGCTCGATACGGCCGGTCGCGACCGTGCCACGACCAGGGATCGAGAACACGTCCTCGACCGGCATCAGGAAGGGCCGGTCGTGCTCGCGCTCGGGGGTGGGGATGTACTTGTCGACCTCGGCCATGAGGTCGAGGACCCACTGCTGCGCCTCGGCGTCGCCCTGCATCGCCTTGAGGGCCGACACGCGCCCGAAGGGGATCTCGTCGCCGGGGAAGTCGTACTTCTTGAGGAGGTCACGGACCTCCTCCTCCACCAGCTCGATCAGGTCGGGGTCGTCGACGGCGTCGACCATGTTGATGGCGACGACGATCGCGGGGACGCCGACCTGGCGGGCCAGCAGGATGTGCTCGCGGGTCTGCGGCATGGGGCCGTCGACCGCGGACACCACCAGGATCGCGCCGTCCATCTGGGCGGCGCCGGTGATCATGTTCTTGATGTAGTCGGCGTGCCCGGGGCAGTCGACGTGCGCGTAGTGGCGGTTCTCGGTCTCGTACTCGACGTGCGACACCGCGATCGTGATGATCTTGGAGTCCGACCGCCGCGTCCCGCCCTTGGCGATCTGGTCGTAGCTGGCGACCTTGATCTTCTCGTTCTGCTTGGCCAGGGTGGTCGTAATGGCCGCCGTCAAAGTGGTCTTGCCGTGCGAGATGTGACCGATGGTGCCGATGTTTACGTGCGGCTTGGTCCGCTCGAACTTCTCCTTGGCCATTAAATCCTCGTCATTCCCTGAGGTTGTTCAGTTGCCGTAGCTCGGACGAAGCTGCTGATGGGACTCGGACCCATGACCTCGTCCTTACCAAGGACGTGCTCTACCAACTGAGCTACAGCAGCGTGGGGTGGTTTGAGAGCGGGCGATGGGACTCGAACCCACGACGAACGGCTTGGAAGGCCGACACTCTACCACTGAGTTACGCCCGCGATGTTCCTCTTCCGACGTCGCTCTAATGGGCCGAGGTGGATTCGAACCACCGAAGGCTGAGCCATCAGATTTACAGTCTGACCCGTTTGACCGCTCCGGAATCGACCCGTTAGCTGATACGTGACCTGATACTTCGTTTGTTCTGGAGCTAGCGGCGGGACCCGAACCCGCAACCGTCCGCTTACAAGGCGGGTGCTCTACCAATTGAGCTACGCTAGCGTGCTTCCTGGACGTGAAAACCTGGGGACAGCCCCGAATGGAAGGCACCCCTTATATCAGAGGATCGAAGGCGCGCAAGCACAAAGATGGCCAGCGGCGTCCCGCCCCTGCCTGCCTGCCTGCGAAACCAGCGACCGCTGATGAAGATCGCCTAGGGTAACGGCTCGCGCGACGTTCGCAAGTCTGATTGTGGCAAGGGGCATCGAACGCAACAGACTACCCCTGAGGGGTTTACTGTCACGCGTTCAGGCGGTCGGCAGGGTCCGCCCGCCACGACGCGCTGCGGCACGGCGGCTGGGGCGCACCGCGTCGGGGCAGTCGCGGCGCCAGGGGCAGGGGCGGCAGGCGGCGCCGGGGCGGGCCGGCAGAGCGAGGCTCCGGCGAGCGGCCAGGAACTCCGCCAGCACCGCCTCCACCCCCTGCAGACGCGCCGGCCCCACGTCCACCGGCGTCGCCACCTCGGGCACCAGGTGGACCACCCGCGCCCGGCGGACCTCGATCCCCAGGCGGCGCAGCCCCCGCGCGTACAGCTGCAGCTGCAGCTCGGGGGCCTCGAGGTGGAGGGGCACCTCCAGCGCCGTGATGTCGGCGGTCTTGTAGTCGATCAGCGTCCAGCCGTCGGGGCCGCTCAGGAGCAGGTCGGCCGTGCCTCGCAGCAGGAACGGCCCGCCGGCCGGGTCCACGCCCTCGAGGGCCACCAGGAACGGCTCCTCCACTCGCGCGTCGCTCGCGGCGAGCGCCTGGCGGCCGAGGGGACCCGAGAGGAACCGGGCGGCCACGCGGCGGGCGTGGCGCACCACCCGCTCCGCCGCCTCGGGCGCGACGGTCGCTCCCGCCAGCAGGTGCGTCAGGCGCCGGTGGATCCAGCCGCGAGACGGCAGCTCGCCTCCGGCGCGCAGGGCCTTGGCGAGCACCTCGTGGACCAGGGTGCCGCGCGCGTCGGGGGGCACGCCCGCCCACAGGCCGGCGCCGCCCACATCGCGATCGCCCTCCACCTCGCCGGGGCGGTCGCCGATCACGTACTGGAACAGGACCTGCCGGGGGCAGGTCCGCCAGGTCAGCACCTCGCTGACCGAGTAGATCGAGGCGCCGTGGTCGAGGGCCGGGAGGTCGGGCTGGCGCGCCCGGGCCAGCAGCGCGGCCGCCTCCTGCGCCACCTCGGGCGCCACCGCCGGCAGGGCCGGGGCGCGCCCCTGCGCCAGGGCTTCGCACCGCGGCGCATCGAGCACCGGCTCGGCGCCGACCGCGGGCCCGATGGGCCCGACGATGGGCGTCCCCGCCAGCTCGTCCTGGATCTCGAGGCTGCGCACCACCACGCCGCTGCGGCTGATCACGTGGCGCGCGACGCCGCCCGCGGGGTCGTCGCGCTCGAGGCGGAGGGGGGCCTCCTTGAGGTCGAGGGCGCTGCGGGCCCAGGTCAGCCAGTCGCCGCCGGTGCGCGCGCGCTCCCCCTGGGCGCCCGCCAGGATCAGGTGGTCGCGGGCGCGGGTCATGGCGACGTACAGCAGCCGCTTGCTCTCCTCGCGACGCAGCCCCTTGCCCTCGTCGGCCAGGGCCGTGAGGCTGGCCGGGGTGATGCCGCCGCCGCCGTCGGGGTCGCGCAGGTCGAGGGTCACGCCGGTGGTCGCCGACCACTGGACCGGGTCCTGCCCGGGGGGCGCGCGGCGGCCGAGGTCGGCCACCACCACCAGCGGCCACTCCAGGCCCTTGCTGGCGTGCACCGTCAGCAGCGCCACCGCGTCCTCGTCGTCGGCCGACACGTTGGCCTCGGCCTCGCGGGCGTCGCTCTCCCGCAGGTCCTCGAGGAGCTCCGCCACCGCGCCCGGGCCGGTCACGCCGTCGCGCTCGAGGTCCTCGACCAGGGCCAGCAGCTTGTGCAGGTTGGCGTAGCCGCGCACGTCGCCCCCCCGCAGCAGGCTGCCGTCGAGCAGGCCGCACCGCTCCAGCCCGTGAGCCAGGATGTCCCGCGTCGAGCGGCGCCCCCGCAGGGCGCGCAGCTCCTCGATTAGGTCGAGGGCCGCCCCGGCGCGGGAGGCGTCGAGGGGCGTCAGGGCGGCGTCCGGCGCCTCCGCCTCGGCCGCCAGGACCAGCTCGCGCGCGGCGGCGACCAGGGAGCGGCGGCGCGCCCCCTCCTGCCGCTGCCCCGCGATCGCCAGCAGCGCGTCGTCGCTGAGGCCGACGGCGGGCGAGCGAAGGAAGGCCAGCAGCGCCAGGTCGTCGTGCGCCGCGGCGGTGACGCGCAGCAGGTGGACGGCGTCGACCACCTCGCGGGCGTGGTAGAAGCCGCGGCCCGAGGAGACGCGGTACGGGATGCCGCGCTCCCGCAGGGCGCGCTCGTAGACGCCGAGGGCGGTGGTCGCCGGCAGCAGGATCGCGCAGTCGCGGTACCGGAGCGGCTGGCCGTAGCTGTCGGACCGCAGCGGGTTCGTGCCCCGGGCGCGTCCCTCCTCGATCAGCGTCGCCAGCCGGGCCGCCACGGCGCGGGCCTCCTCGCTGCGGGCCCGCGCCAGCGACTCGCCCCGGCCGACCACCAGCTCCAGGCAGGGCGCCTGCACCGGCGGGAAGGCGACGCCGGCGGTGAGCGGCTGGTGGGGCACCGCGCCCGGGCGCCCGCGTCCCTCGGGGAACACCTGCTCGAACACGTCGCTGACGTAGGCCAGGATCTCGGGGCGGGTGCGGAAGGAGACGTCGAGGCTGACGGCCTCGCCGCCCGCCGCCGCCACCTCCTGCTCGAGGTCGAGGAGCCCCCGCACGTCGGCGTGCCGAAACCCGTAGATGCTCTGCTTGACGTCCCCCACCACGAACAGCCCGGTGGGGCGGCGCACCAGGTCCACGATCCGCTGCTGCAGGCGCGAGGTGTCCTGGAACTCATCGATCAGCACCGCCTCGAACCGCTGCTGCACCTCGGCGCGCACGTCGGGCCGCTCCTCGAGCAGCCGCCGGGTGCGCTCCTCGAGGTCGCTGAAGTCGAGCAGCGACTGCTCCTCCTTCGCCTCGCGGAAGGCCCGGTCGAAGCGGGCCAGCAGGTCCTCGAGGCCGCGCCCCAGCGCCCGCGCCGGCCCCTCCGCGTAGGCCCCCGCCGCGGCGCTCGCGGCGGCCTGCACGGCGGCGAAGGGCTCGGCCAGCTTCCCCCGGCAGCTGGCGGCCTTGGCCAGCGCGGCCAGGTCCCGGTAGACCGCGAGCCGGAACCGGTCGAGGGGCGCCGCGGCGATTCGCGCCGACAGCTCGGTCACCAGCGCCCCGCGCCGCTCGAGGAACGAGGTCCGCTTGGCGGCGACCAGCTCGCTCATGAGCCACCGCACCGCCTCGGCCAGCCGCTCCAGGGCCACCCGCACCGCGTCCTCGGCCAGGGCCTGGGTGTCGAGGTCGGCCCCCGGCCTGGCGTGGGTCGGGGCGTGCGTCGGGGCGTGGGTCGGGGGCAGCTCCCGCAGGTCGGCCCCGGCGGCCCGCACCTCGTCGTACAGGGCGAGCACCCGGTGACGGATCGCCGCCGCGCCGCCCCGGTCCTTGCCCCACCGCACCCGGTCGACCAGGCCGTCGTACAGCCCCGGGTGCGCCGCCCGGAACTCCCGCTGGGCCCGCAGGAAGGCGGCCCGCCGCACCCGGGCCGCGGGGACGTCGGTGAGCACGCTGAAGGCCGGATCCACCCCGGCCTCCAGCGCTCGGTCGCGCAGCAGCCGGGCGCAGAAGCCGTGGATCGTGGAGATCCAGGCGCTCTCCACCACCCGGCGGGCGTCGGCGACGCCGTCCGCCTCCAGGGCGCCGCCGATCCGCTCGGTCATCTCCCGGGCGGCCTTCTCGGTGAAGGTAATGGTGAGGATCTTGTCGGGCGCCAGCCCGTCGCGGACCAGGCCCCGGAACCGCTCGGTGAGGACGAAGGTCTTGCCCGAGCCGGCGCCGGCCGACACGCACACGTCCACCCCGCGGGCCTCGATCGCCTTGATCTGGGCCGGCGTCGCTGAGCGGCTGGGAGCCGGTGCGGCGGCCGGGGCGGCCTCGGCTGAGGGGGCCTGCGCGACGTCGGGGGGGGACGCAGGAGAGGAGGTCTGGGCGGAGCTGCTCACGGCCGGGGAGCGTAGGCACAAGGTCGGACATGGCGGCGGGACGGAGGAGCCAAAGCGTTGGGGCCTAAAGAGTTCGTGGAGTACCTTGCAGCCGCGACCCGCCTGGCCGACCCTCGTCCGAGCCCACGCCACAGGACTCCATGCCCATGAGCTTCGCCCTGTTCGCGCTCGCCGCCTTCCTCGGAACCATCGTGGTGGTCCTGATCGTCGGGGGGGCCGTCGCTGCAGCCAGCTGGGACAAGGCGCGCCAGGAGAACGCGCAGACCGAGCTGATCGCGCAGGGACGGCGGGAGGCACTGGCCGAGCGGTCGCCGCAGGCGGGCGGGACGGGCGTGACCCTGGAGCGCCGCGGGGGCGCCGCCGACCGTTGCCCGTACTGCCACGACGACGCCCGCAGCGACTCGCAGGTCGCCTGCGCCGCTTGCCTCGCCCGGCACCACGTCGCCTGCTGGGACGAGCACGGCGAGTGCGCGGCCTGCGGCGGACGCGACCGCTTCGCCAGCGTGGAGCGCACGCCCGGGCGCGAGCGGCCTGGCGGGGCGCCGGACCTCAAGGCCTGAGGGCGGGCGGGAGCCTGGGCGTCGCAACCGCGGCGCACCAGGTATGGTGGCCGCCCATGCTGGTCATCCTCGCAGTCCTGGGCGCGCTGGCCCTCCTGCTGGCGCTGGTCACCGTGGCGGCCATGGCGGTCAACGCCATCCGCCTGGGCGGCGAGTACCCCGACGAGGAGCGCTAGTGCCGGGCCGCATCGCCGTGGTCGACGGGAACGATCGCTTCCTGCGCTGGACCGATCGGGCCACGATCCACCGCGAGCGGCTGGTGCACCGCTCGATCCACGTGCTGGTGTTCGACCCCGGCGGGCGCCTGCTGATCCAGCGCCGCCACGCGGACAAGGACACCTTCCCCCGCCACTGGGACAGCTCGTGCGCCGGGCACGTGGAGGAGTCGGATTACAGTGTGGTTCGCGGGGGGGCTTCGCCCCCCCACATTCCCCCCCAAGACGCTCCGGCGGAGGTGCGAGCTCTCCCTCCTCGCCCAGACCAGACCGTGGACTCCGCAGGCACGCCCGCACCTCCTTGTCGCGCCACCTCACGCGGGTGCTCGCTCCGGGGCGGTCCAACAGCCACGCCTCGCGACGACCCGCACCCGCGCGAGGTGCTCCGCGCCGTTCCCCCCTCGCGTCTAGCGGACCTCCATGGCCCCCAGTTGGACGCTCTGTATCGCGCCGTGGCCGCCCGCGAGCTGCAGGAGGAGCTGGGCGTCACGGCGGAGTTGGAGGAGCTGGGGCACCTGCCGCCCTACGCAGGCGTCCACTACGAGCAGCTGCGCCTGTTCCGGGCCGTCAGCGAGGGGCCCTTCACCCTCCAGCCCGACGAGGTGGAGGCGATCGCCCACGTGACCCCCGACGAGCTGGCGGCCCGCGCCGCGGCCGGCGAAGCGATCACGCCCACCCTGCACCACCTGGCGCGCTGGCTGCGCAAGCGAGGCCTGTGGTGAGCCTGCCCCTGTCGCCGCTGTCGGGTCGCCTGCGTCCGGGCACCTTCCTCGCCACCGGCCACCGCGGCGCCGCGGGCCTGGCCCCCGAGAACACCCTGGCCGCCTTCGAGCGGGGCCTGGCCGAGGGGATCGACATCATCGAGCTCGACGTGCAGGCCAGCAGCGACGGCGAGCTGGTGGTGATCCACGACCCGACCCTGGAGCGGACCACCGACGGGGAGGGCGCCGTCGTCGATCACACGTACGCCGAGCTGGCACGCCTCGACGCGGGGTATCGCTTCTGCCCCCACGGCTTCGACAGCGGGGCTGGCGAGTTCCCGTTCCGAGGCAAGGGCGTACGGATCTCCCGCCTGGCCGACGTCCTCGCCACCTGGCCCGAGCAGGCGTTCACCGTCGAGCTCAAGCCCTCCCCCCATCCCGCCTACCTGCCGGCGATCGCGGCCCTCCTGCGCCCCGAGGCGCACCGGGTGATCGTGGGCTCGTTCCACCACGACCTCCTGGTCGCCTTCCGCGCCCTGTGCTCCGAGGTGCCCACCAGCTGCTCGGCGCGCGAGATCAAGCAGCTGTTCCTCCTCGGTCGCCTGCCGCTGGTCGGCCGCTGGATCCAGACCCCGGCGGTCGCGCTGCAGATGCCGCGCACCAGCGACCACGACCGGGACCGGGGGATCGTCCTCGCCACCCGCAGCTTCCTTCGGTTCGCCCACGCCCGCGGGATCGCGGTGCAGGTGTGGACGATCAACGACGAGGCGACCATGCGGCAGCTCATCGCCCTCGGCGTCGATGGGATCACCACCGACCGGCCCGACCGCCTGCGCACCGTCCGCGCCGCGCTGGCCGAGGCGCCGCGCGAGGTGCGCTCGTGAAGCAGCTGCTGGGGATCCCCGAGGCGCCCCGGTGACGGCTGCGCAGCGCTGGGCGTTGGCCGCGGCCGCCGGCCTGGTGCTCGTCCTGGGCGCGGTCGCCCTGTCGCTGCACCTGCGCCTGCGGGCCCTCGACGCCGAGCACCAGGCCATGAGCGCCGCGGCCGACGACGCGCAGCGGCGGCTCGACATGGCGGAGGAGCTGAGCGAGCGCCTGCTGCAGGAGATCGAGGGGATCGCCGCGGCGGACAGCAGGGCCGAGGCCGGGCCGCCGCCGCGGGGTCGCCTGGCCCTGGTGGGCAGTCGCGCCTCGGACGGGCGGGAGCGAGCGGCGCTGATCCAGGCCCTGCGGCGGCGGGGCTACGAAGTGGTGGACGCTCCCGCGCCCGGCGTCGAGGCGACGGTCCTCCTGCCCGATGCGGCCCGCACCGACCCCCAGGCGGTCGACGCCGCGCTCCGCGCCGGGGCGCCGCTCCTCGACGAGGACGACCTGCAGGGATTGCTCCTGGCGGACGAATGAGCGACCTGCGGGTCAAGCGGGCGCCGCGTCCGGTGTGCCCCTTCTGCAAGGAGGAGGTGGCGGCCGGTCACGTGTGGGTGTGCTCGAGCTGCGAGGCGGCGCACCACGCCGAGTGCGAGCAGGAGCACGGCGCCTGCGCCTCGTGCGGGTTCCGCGAGGCAGGCGCCGCGAGACGACGAGCGGAGCCGGTGGCGCTCGATCGACCCCGGCGGGAAGGGCCGGAGATCGGCAGCTCCGAGTGGGGCTGGCTGATCGCGATCCTCCTCCTGACGGTGGGCTTCCTGGCGGTGCTGGTGCTGGGCGCCGTCGTGACCGGCTGAGCTCGTCAGCCCCGCAGCTCGTACAGCGTCCGCAGGTAGTTCCCGCCGAGCACCTTGCGGACCCGCTCCGCGCTCCAGCCGCGCCGCAGCATCTCCGCCACCATCCTCGGCTGGTAGGTCACGTCGGGCATGTCGCGCGGCGGCACGATCGCGCCGTCGTAGTCGGACCCCAGCGCCAGGTGGTCCTCGCCCACCACCGCGATCACGTGCTCCATGTGGTCGAGGACGTCGCTGATCCCGTAGTCGTACAGGGTCCGGCGCAGGAACGGCCCCTGATAGATCACGCCGATCACCCCGCCCGTGGCGGCGACCGCGCGCAGCTGCTCGTCGTCCACGTTGCGCGGCAGGTCGCGCAGGGCCCGGACGCCGGTGTGGGTGACCAGCACCGGCACCCCGGCCGGCACCACGTCCAGGGCGTCGAAGAAGCCCTCACGGTTGATGTGGCTCAGGTCGACGAAGATCCGCCGCGCCACCAGCGCCTCCACGAACCGCCGCCCGTAGGGCGTCAGGCCGCCGCGCCGCTGCGCCCAGTCCGTAGACGACACGCCGATGCTCGAGTTGCTGAGGTGCACCAGCGTCACCCGGGAGAGGGCGCCGTCCGGCAAGCGCTCCACCAGCTCGATCCCGCCGTCGAGGCCGTTGCCGCCCTGGACCCCCACCCAGCAGGCCAGCAGCCCGTCCGCCCGGGCCCGCTCGTAGTCGGCGCGGCTCGCCACCAGGCGCAGGTCGTCGGGGTGCCGGGCGATCAGCCGCTGCAGGCGGCGCAGGTTGCGCAGGAACACCTCGCCTCGCGCCACCCGGTAGGGGTTCGTCGTGATGTCCCACACCACGCCGGTGAGCGCCTCGCGCGCCCGGGGAAAGTCGACCTGGTTGAGGAAGGGCGTTCCTCGGCGGGGGAAGGGCTGGTGGCGCCGCGACAGGTCGTACCCCATGCGGGCCCAGATGAAGCTGCAGGTGTGCAGGTCGATCACGTCGCAGTCGAGGTACAGCTCGACCGCCTCCTGCGAGGTCCCCAGGGCGCGCGCCCAGCGGCCCGGGTCCCGACACACGGTTCGAACGGCGAGGCGGCGGGGCGGCGGCATGGCGACGAATTCTACGGCCTGCCCGCGAAGCCGCCGCGCCGGGAGCGCCCCCGGGTGGGTCAGGTGCGTCCCGCTCCGCGTCGGCGCCGCCGCGGCAGCTCCGGCCCGCGGCGGGGGCGGGGCGGGTTGGCGCCACGGCACTCCG
>JAWLGW010000103.1:0-11219 GCA_041690735.1 Planctomycetota bacterium | reverse complement strand
GCGCTGACGGGTCGCGGCGCCTGGCCGTCCCCCAGCGCCTCGGCGAAGGCCAGGTAGGCCGCCGCCGCCGCCGCGAAGTCCTTCGCCTGACCCGAGACCTGCGCCCGCGCCAGCAGGTGACGGGCGCGCCAGTAGGCCGGCGCCAGCAGCGCTGGCGTGGGGAGCGGCTCCTCCGCCGCATCGGGCCGCCCCGCCAGCTGCTCGGCGTAGCGAGCGCCCGTCGCCGCCACCTGCCCGAAGGGCGCGGCGGCCACCCGGCTCGGGTCCTGCGCGGCGCCCGCCTCGCAGTACAGCCCGGCCGCCCGCACCAGGTGCGGCCACCACTCGGGGCGGCTGCGGGCGGCGCGGATCGCCGCGTTGTAGGCGCGGAGCGCGGTGCGCTCGGCCCGGTCGGGCAGGCCCCGCGCCAGCTCCATGCGGCCCATCTGCACGTAGACGCCCGGGTGCGCCTTGTCGCAGCGCATGGCGACGATCAGGCTACGCGCGAGGTCGGCGGCCCCCGCGATCTTCTCGCCCGGCCCCAGCGTCTCGGGGAGCGCGGCGGTCACCTCGGCCACCAGCAGGTCGGCCAGCCGCGCCAGGGGCAGCCCCTCCTCGCCCGCCGGTCCTCGCGCCGGGGCCCGACCCGCGGCCGCCTCCGGATGCAGCGCGGACCAGCCCTGGGCGCCGTTGGCGCGCGCGTAGGCGTCGCGGGCGGCGGCGAAGTCCCGCTCGCGGCGGGCGAGGTCGCCCGCCACCAGGTGCAGCCGCTTGCGCAGCACCGTCACCTCGGGCTCCTCGGGCAGGGCGGCCAGCAGCGCCAACCCCTCCGCGGCCGCCTGCCGCCCCTCCGCCTCGCGGCGCATTCCGTGCGCCAATCGGGCCGCCGCGTGCAGCGCCCGGGCGCCGGTGCGGCGCGCGCCCGGCCGACCGTCCGCGCCGGCCAGCGCCGCCGCCGCCTGCCGCAGCGCCTCCAGCACGGCAGGCTCGGGAGCCAGGTCGCCGCCCTCCAGCCAGGCGACGAGCCGCTCCTCCAGGGCGCGCCGCAGGCGCGGCCCGCGCCGGTCGCGCAGGCTCTCGATTCGGCCCCGCGCCTCCCCGGGCGCGGCCGCCGGGTCGAGCAGCGACACGGCCTCGGCGTGCGCCTGCACCGCCTGGCGCGGGTCGGCGCCCGGCGCCACCTCCGCGGCCAGCACCTCCGCCTCGACCCGCGCGGTCACCAGGCCAGCCCACCGCCGCGGCTCCGCCCGCGGGACGCGGCGCCCGGGGTCCAGGGACACCAGGCGGCGGACCCGCGCCAGCTCGCGGGCGGGGTCGTCGAGCGCGCGCAGGCGCAGCGCCGTCACCGACAGCAGCGCCTCTGCCAGGTCGCACGGCAGCGCGTCGACGCCCAGCTCCTCGGCCCGCGCCCGCAGGCCGACGGCCTGCGCCCCCAGCTCGCTCCAGGCGGCGCGCGCCTCGTCGCCGGTGAGCGACGCCCGCCCCGACAGCCCCTCGGCCTCCTCCAGCAGCCCCTGCTGCAGGACGCGCACCACGCGCGCGCGATCGCGGGTGGGGGGCGGCGGCTCGAAGGGCTCGAGCTCCAGCCAGCCGGCGGAGAAGTCCTTGCGGGCGAACAGGTGGCGCAGCTCGGCGCGGGCCGCCGCTGGCCGGCCCAGCTTGGCGAGCACCAGCCCCAGCGCCCCGTGCAGGTCGACCCGCAGCGGCTCGAGCTCGGCGACCCCCTGCGCCTCGGCCAGCACCTGCCGCAGCCGCTCCTCGCCCGCCCCCGGGGGCAGTGTGAGGGTCCGGCGCAGCTCGACCTGCGCCAGCGCCTGGCGGGCCACCCGGATCGTGACGGTGTTCTCGGCGTCGCTCTGCACCGCGTCGCGGAAGGCCCGCTCCGCCTCGCGCAGCCGGTCGGGCCCGTCTTCCGGACCGCGCAGGGCGAGCTGCCCGCGCAGCAGGTGCAGCTCGCTCACCGGGCGCTCGGCCACCGCCCCCTCCAGGAGGCTCTGGGCCTGCGCGAGGTCTCCCGCGCCCTCGCGCGCCATGAGGGCCGAGGCCAGCGCGACCCGCCCGGCGAAGGTCGAGCGCTGCGCCTGCGCCTGCTCGAGCGTCGAGACGGCCTCGGCGGCGCGCCCCTGCGCGAGGCGCACCCGCCCCTCGACCAGGCGGGCCAGCCACCCCGCCTCGAGGCTCAGCGCCGCCGGCGTCGGCTCGACGCCGGCGTACCCCTCGGGCGTCACCAGCGGGAGCGGCCCGCTCAGGCGCTCGATCGCCGCGGCCAGGGAGGCCGCCTCGACCTGGCGACCCGGCAGCAGGCCAATGCCCGAGAAGGCGCGGGCCGCCTGCGCCAGCGGGGCCATGGCCGGGTCGCCCCCGCGCCCCACCGCGTCGAGGAGCTTGCGCCCGCGCGCCACCCGCTGCGGGTCCTCCTGCTCCCAGCTCCGGAGCACGCCCACCACGGTGGCCGCGGCGGACCACAGCGCCCTGGGCGCGCGCTCGGGGTCGTTCACCACCGCCGCCTCGAGCTCGGCGAGGGCCCCCTCGAGGTCGAGGGGCTCGGGGCTGGCGGCGGCGGTCTTGGCGAGCCCCCGGCTCCAGCGCACGAAGCGGGTCACCGCTCGAGCGCGCCGCGCCTCGGGGAGCAGGGCGCCGCCGGCGTCTGCCGGGTCGACCACCCGGCCCAGCTCCATCTGCCGCAGGTCGAGGTCGACCTGCTGCGTCGCCCGGGCGAAGTCCTGCCGGGCGCGCTCCACCGGGGAGCCCGCCAGGCCGACCACCACCGCCATGGCGGTGAGGGCGACCGCCACCACGGCGGCGTAGGCCTGCCAGGCCGCGGGCGGGCGCCAGTCCACCCCCGCGTCGGCGGCCGCGCGCAGGGCGGCCGCCAGCTCGGCGGCCGAGGGGCGCGCGGCCGGATCGGAGGCCAGGGCCGAGGTCAGCGCCGCGTCGAGCTGGCGCGAGATCGTGGACTGGGCGTCGATCGCCAGGGCGTCGCCGGCGCCGGCGGCGGGCATGCGGCGGAGGAGGAAGGCGCGCGCCGTCGCCGCGGCGGCGTACACGTCGGCCGGCGCGTCTCCAGGCGGGACGGCGGCGCCCTCGCCCTCGCGGATCGCGGCGGCCACCTCGGGGGCCAGGAAGCGGAGCGTGTCCGCCCGCGTCTCCTCGTCGAGCTCCGCCAGCGACAGGCCGAGGTCCGCCTCCAGCGGCACCATGCGGTCGCCGCACAGCAGCACGTTCCAGGGCGTGATCAGCGGCGCGCGGCGGCCGGCGGCGTGCAGCCGCTGCAAGGCCTCGATCAGCGACAGGGCCCACCGCACGCGCAGCGAGAGGGGCGCGGAGCGGAGCCGGTAGCCCTGCTCGCGCTCGGGGTCCAGGCGGCGGGCCGCCTCCACGCACCGGTCCTGGCGGCGGCTCCAGCCGACCACCTCGCCGACCAGCGCCCCCTCGACCCAGGGCGCCACCAGGGCGGGCGCGCCGTTCACCTCCTCGCGCCGCCAGGCGGGCGGCTCGTCGCCCTCGGGCGGCAGCTCCCGCCCGGGGGGCAGGCGCTTGAGCAGGCAGCGCTCCTCGCCGCGCCGGGCGGTCAAGGTGGCGCCGACCAGGCCCGCGTCGATCGGTCCTTCGGCTTCAATGGCGGCTCCGCCCACGGTGCTCTCCCTCCCCGCCCGCGAGCGCAAGGGCGGAAACTAGCTGAACTAAGGTTTTACGTCAAACGTCCGTCGGCGCGCCAACCACCCCACCCTTGAATTTTCGCCGGCGCTGCCGGCTCCCACGCGCACCCTCGACCAGCCGCGAAAGTGTCCCGGTGGGCTTGCCGCTGTGCGCGCCGCCTCCTACCCTTACGCCGCGGGAGAACCCAGGTGCGCGCAGCGATCACGAGCCTTACCTTGACCCTGCTGGCGGCGGCCCCCGCCGCCGCCCAGGTCCAGCCCCTCGAGACCCGGACGCTGCAGCGCACGGTCGACACCGTGGTGGTGACCGGCCCGAGCCTGGGGCGGACCCTGCTCGGGACGCCGATCTCGCAGCTGCGGGCCTACGCCTGCCGCGCCGGGTTCATGATCCCGATCCCCTACCAGGTCGACGAGGTCGACCCCGAGGGCGTGTACTGCTGGACGAGCGGCCCCAAGGACCGCCGCCGGCGGGACAACGACGGAGAGCGGCTCGACAGCAACGACGAGCTGGTCGTGCTGTCGCGAGACGCGGGCGATCGCGCCAACCCCGCCTCGTTCGGCATGGTGCCCGGCCACGACGCGGCGCAGGAGATCGAGCTGCGCGACCCGCTCACGGGCGGCAAGGCCTGGGTGTACCTGTTCCGCTTCCCCCGCGCCGCGCCAGGGCGCCCGACCTACGACGTGGTCGACCTCGAGATCAAGCGCAAGGGCGACGACGGGGGCCTGTACATCTGGACCGGCGAGTCCTTCCAGTTCAACAACGGCCGCTCGCCCAGCAACGCCGTCCGCGCCACCTGGGCCGGCCTCAGCTCGGGAAAGCGCGACTTCCGCAACTCGGTGAACATCCTCGACTCCACGCAGGTGCGCGCGGTGGTGTCGTTCATGTGGGTGACGGTGGTCCGCCAGAGCCACGAGTTCCGCGTGAAGATCGGGGGCTACATCGACGGCCCGCTGCGGGTGGTGGCCGAGAACCTCGCCCAGCTGTACCTCGCCCTGGGGATCTGGGTCTCGGCGCCGGCCTCCCACGTGATCCTGTGGCCGAACAAGGTCTCCATGCCGACCAACGCCAGCTGCCCGGTCAACCTCGACCAGTCCGACGAGTCGAGCTACGCCCTGGCGGTCGACATGAGCAAGGACGCCCCAGGCCTCAAGTTCTACAACTCGCACAACCGCGAGCCGGTGGCGATCGACGGCAAGACCTCGCCCGAGGAGCAGGCCCTCGACCTGTCCTTCCCCGACTGGAACGTGGTGTACGGCCCCAGCGGCGCCATGATCAGCAAGTTCGTGATCCCCGACTTCCTGCGCAACCGCAAGGGCAGCAAGCTGCTCTACATCGACGACGCCGCCTACGAGCGCCCCGAGAAGGTGGACGCGATCGAGTTCGAGCCGGGCGCCTATGGGTACCACGGCTACCTCATGGACATGCGCGGCCTCAGGAAGGGCGTCTACAAGGGCGACTACGTGGTGTGGTACTGCGCCCCGCCCTTCGCCCCCGGCGACGAGCAGGCCTACCTGGCCGAGTACGACCACCCGCTCGAGGCGACGGCGGTCGACGAGGGCGACGCGAAGAAGAAGTAGGAACGAACGGTTCGTCTTGGCCGGCTCTAAAAGCTCTGCCCGACCCCCAGGTACACCTGCGGGTCGTGGTCCTCGGCCGCGTCGTCGATCCGCACGGCGAGGTCGAGGCGGAACACCACCGGCACCACGCCGAAGGCGTCCAGCCACAGGCGCAGCCCGCCGCCCGCTCCCCACTTCCAGTCGCCCACCGCCCGGGCGGTGGCCACGGTCGTGTCGCCCACGTCGCCGCCGTCGAGGAAGGCGGCCAGCTGCACCTTGCGCAGCCACAGCACCCACAGCACCGGCACGTCGAGGTCCTCCACCAGCACGTGCCGCAGCTCGGTGCGGACCAGCAGGGTGCTGAGCCCGACGAAGGTCCCGGTCTTGACCCCCCGCACCGCGCCCTCGCCGCCGGCCTCGAACAGCCGCTGGCTGGGCACGTCCTCCCCCTCGATCTGGCCCCACACCAGCTCGAGCCCGAGCTGGGTGCCGCGGACCAGCGTCTGCACCCAGCCGAGCGAGCCCGACACGGCGGTGAACCGAAAGTCGGTGCCGAGCAGGCGATCGGTCCACTCCACCCCGACGCTGGCCTGGACGCCCCAGGTCGGGTTGAGGCCGAACCGACGGGTGTCGAAGCGGAAGCCGCCCGCGAAGCTGAGCAGGTCCCCCGCGGTCTCCTCGGCCGCGGCGTCTCGCGACAGCACGCCCCGGGTCAGGTGCGCCACCGTGCCGCCGCCGCCGATCGAGAACCCGAACCGCCGCTCGTCGAGGCTGGGCCCGAAGCGGTAGGCGTAGAACAGGCTGACCCCCTGCTCGTCCTGCTCGTAGAAGGCGTCGGCGGTGAGGGCGTGGGCGTAGTCGTGCTCGGGGTGGACCGTGACCCCCGCCGCCCCCTCGTTGCGCCGCCCCTGGTTGAAGTCGACGCGCAGGCTGAACCGGTTCACGAGCAGCTTGAAGGGCAGGCGCGGCGTCTCGTCGTCGGCGCGGCTGGTCTGCCACACCCGCTGACCGGGGTCGAGCCGGAGCGGGTCGAACAGGCCGCCGTCGTGGCGCAGCACCACCGAGCCCCGGGGCCCGCGCCCGTCCCACCGCGCCCGCGTCACCTCGCCGTCGGGGCCGCGCCCCTCGACCTCGACCGGCTCGGGCGCGGCGGGCGCCTCCCCGCTGCGGACCAGCCCCACGCGCAGCAGGTCGCCGCCGCCCTCCGCCTCGCCCAGCACCTCCACCGCGCCGAACTGCAGGTTCTGGACCGGCGGCCGCCGCGCCAGCCAGGTGGCGAAGAAGCCGCCGAGCTCCTGCCGGGCCGCCGCGGCCGCCCGCTCGCGGAACCGGCCGCGCGCTTCGACCGGCGGGGGCGGCGCCCCGGGGCGGGGCGGGTGGCCGAGGGTCTCGCGCACCAGCGCCTGCAGGGCCGCCTCGCCCAGCAGGTCGCGCAGCTTCTCCGCGACCAGGCGACCGCGCGCGCGCCGGGCCAGGGCGCGGCCGAAGCTGTCGCACACCGAGTCGCTGGGCTCGAAGAACTGCCCGTAGTACAGGTCCGACCCGGGGAAGCGCGGCGCCCGCGCCAGGCGGTCGAACGCCGGAATGAAGGACAGCAGGTCGACGCCGCGGCGCACCCGCTCGCCGGTGATCCCGTCGGCGCGCGCCGCCCACTCCTGGAACACCACCCACGCCAGCGCCTCGCTCACCCACTCCCGGTCCCCGCCCAGCGGCACGCCCCGCGTCGCCTGCCGCAGCAGGTGCTCGACCACGGCGCGCTCGGCGTCGAGGCGGTGGAACAGCGTCAGGAACGCGAACACGTGGAACAGCCGGTCGGAGAACAGGACCACGTCCGCGCGGGCGTGCGCCATGCGATCGCGCAGCGGCGCCTCGACGAAGGTCACCCCGTCCCAGCGCTGGTCGTCGTGCGCGTCGGCGGGCGGCTCGCCGGGCAGCCGCCGGCGCACGAAGGCGCCCGCCTCCTGGGCCAGCCCCCGCAAACGCTGCGCGCGCTCCGGCTCGTCGGCGTAGCCGTACACCCGCACCGCGGGAGCCTCGCCGAGCGGACCGGCCCGCTCGAGGAGCCGCAGGCCGGGCCCCGCGAACAGGGAGGGCGCGTCGCCCTCCCACACCAGGCGGGCGCGCCCCGATCGCTGGGCGCCGTCGAGGAGCTGGCCGCCGATCAGCACGCCCGGCGGGACGCCCTCGCCCCCAGGACCCACAGGCGCGACGGTGAGCCCGAGGTCGTAGCGGGCGGGCGCCGGCGGCGCGCGGGGATCGCGCGCCCCCTCGGCGTCGGCGACCGGCACGTAGGGCAGCCAGCCGGCCTCGGCGGTGAGGCGCCCGCCCCGCAGCCCGAAGGTCCCCAGGCGCTCGGGGAAGGTCACGCCGAAGCGGAGGTCGAGCTCGGCGACGTCGCCCGGCTGCAGCGGCTCGCGCAGCACGACCTGCACCGCCACCCCCTCGGGGAGGCCCTCGAGCGGCAGCGGGTGCACCGCCAGCGGCCGGCCGGCGGCGTCGCTCGCGCCCAGCAGCGCCGCGGCGCCGGGGTCGAAGCGCGGGGAGTAGTAGCGGTCGAACACCACGTCGTCGATCTCGGGGTCGACCTCGGCGAACCGCTGGGCGTACAGGACCACCGGGATCGCCCCCACCGGCCGCACCGAGCGGTTCCCGACCCGCACCCGCGCGCGCCCCGCCAGGGTGCCGGCGGAGAGGTCGAGCCCGAGGTCGAGGCGGTACTCGACCTCCGGCTCGGCGGCGGCCGCCGAGGACTGGACGCACAGCAGGAGGGCGGCCAGCGCGAGGGGCGCGCGGCGGCGGGGGCGAGCCGGCATGGGCGGGCATTGTAGACCTGCGCCCGGCCGCCGCGCCGCCGCGCCCTGCCGCTCACCAGGTCAGCAGCGCGAACTCCAGCTCGGCCTCGAACTCCCCCTCGAAGGGGTCGTAGTCCACCTGCATCTCGATCTCGGCCACCCGGGTGCGAGCCCGCCCGGTGCCCATCTCCAGCTGCATGACCGCCTTGAGCGACACGCCGCCGGCGGGCTGCATGCCCGCGAGCGCCAGGCGCCCGCGGGGCTTCAGCCTGAGCCGCCACCGGTAGCCGTCGAGGATCCGCCCGTCGACGCGGGGGGTGAAGGTGAACGCCAGCGCCTCGCTGTCAGAGCCGATCACCAGGCTCGGCCGCCCGGGGCGGGGCTGCACCCGCCCAGGCACCTCGTCGTCGCGGGCCTCGTCGTCCTCCAGCAGCCCGCCGCTCCGGTCGAGGCGGGCGTAGTCGCGCGCCTTCACCGGCTCCTCGCGGTCGAGGTCGCGGTACACGAAGCCCGGGTCGAGCTGGAACAGGGCGATGTCCGCCACCTGGGCCCGCAGGTCGTTGGTGAACGAGAGGGGCCCCAGCGCCAGGATCTCCACCCGCTGCCCGATCTGCTGCACGAAGGGGTCGTCCGGGGCGCCGCCCTTGCTCGCCGGGGCGGACTGCCACCAGGTGCGATCCCACCAGCGGCCCCGCTCGTGATCCTTCCGCAGGTCGTGCATGGCCTGGAACCGCTCGCGCAGGGTCGGCCCGTAGGGCCCGTCCCAGCGATCCAGCGCCCGCACGTCCTTGCTCCACTGACGCGACAGGCGGTTCTCGATCTCGTGGACCACGTACCCCTGCAGCCCCTCGTACTCGATCACCACCGAGCCCGGGATCGTGGGCGTGTACTCGAAGGAGACCTGCGCCAGGAAGTCCCGGCTCCCGCCCAGCGACCGCCAGGAGGGCAGCCGCAGGTGAATGGCCTCGAACAGGCTGGGGCGGTCACCGTCGCTGGTGCGGGTGGGCTCGATCCGGCGGGCCTCGACGGGAGGGGGGACGACCGTGCCGTCGCCGCGCACCGGGGGCGGCGCGCCGGGCTCGCCCCAGGCGACGCTCGCGAGGGCGACCCAGACCCCCACGGCGAGCACCCCGGCTCCCCTGCTTCCCCCCGTTGCTCCGTGACGCACCACCTGGACAGACCCTCTCCGCTGTGGCCCCCGATCCCTGGGGATCGAGCGCGCTGATTTCCTCGGGGACCCGCCGCGTGCGCGCACCGGGAGCGCTGCCCCTACGGCGGGGATCCCTCGACCACCGACTGTTTCCCTGACTCTCGGAGCCTTCGGGAGGGCCTGAGCCCACGTCCCGACAGGCCGGAGCGGCGCACCTGACCGCCGTCCTCACCGCTCCTGAGTCACTATGGCAGCGGCCCGGAAGCGCTTCAAGGGGATCAACAAAAATTTTTAGGGTCCCCCCGTGCGATTTGTTGATGCCCTTGCCGGCGTTACTGCCCGGTTACTTACGGCGTGCCGCGTCAGCCCTGACCGCATGAGTCAGGGTTGGCGGGCGCCTGTGCCGCCCCGCGTAAGTTCCCTCTCGGTGGAGGGCCCTATGATTTCTATAGGGTGATCGTCCCCCGCGCGCGCGGAAGCTCACCCAAGGGGACCGCTCCGGTCCGAATTCGTCGTTCGGCTCGGCGTTGAAGGGAGTTATAGTTCTCCACCATCGCCCGCTGCTCCTGGGCGGCCATCCCAATCCGCACGACGCCTCGAGCCTCGCCCGCATGGCGAGGAGGGCCTGCCATGGACTTCCTGCTCATCTCCCCGCCCGTCGCCAACTTCGGCCAGGCGAGCTCGGGTCTCTCGGTGCTGACGGCCTACCTGCGCGCGCAGGGATGGGACGCCCACCAGTGGGACCTCGCCATCGACGCCTTCCATCACTTCCACTCGCCCGAGCAGCTCGACGCCTGCCGGCAGGTGCTCGAGGCGAACGCCGAGCGGCTCGACGACCCCGAGGCCCTGATCGGCGCCGCCCGCCGGGTGGTGGCCGAGATCGAGGGGGCCAAGCAGGCCCTCCGCCAGCCCGGGGTGGAGACCCACACCGACACCATGCGGTGGGCGTTCGAGACCATCAACGACGCGGGGATCGTCATGACCGCCGCGGCGCTGGGGCGCTACGAGCACGACTTCCGCCACTTCGCGATCAAGGACGCCTTCCGCAGCTTCGAGACCCTCGACCGGGCGCTGTCCGACCCGCAGGCGAACCCCTTCCTGGCCTACTTCGCCGAGCACGCCCTGCCGCGAATCCGCGCGCAGGCGCCGCGGGCGATCGGCGTCAGCATGACCTACTTCTCGCAGGTCATGCCCGGCTTCACCCTCCTGCGCATGATCAAGGAGGCCTTCCCCGACACGCCCCTGATCGTGGGCGGCTCGTACCTGACCGCGGTCGAGCACGACGTGGAGCGGATCCCGCAGGCGGTGGTCCCCGCCGACGCGATCATCCTGCACGACGGCGAGGTGGGCCTCGATCAGTGGCTGCGCCTGACCTTGCGGGGCGAGGGCAGCATCGAGGCCATCGACAACAGCTACCTCCCCGGCCCGGGCGGCACCTTCCGCCGCCGCGGCGAGGCGAGCACCGTCCACACCGACCTCGACGAGCTGCCGGTCCCCCTGTGGACCGCGGACGGCCTCGAGCTCGACAAGTACCTGGTGCCCAAGTACCCCGTGCCGCTCCCCCTGTCGCGGGGCTGCTACTGGGGCCGGTGCGCCTTCTGCAACATCTCCTGCCAGACCGTCGCCACCTACCGCACCCGCTCGGTCGACAAGGCGATCGCCGACATGAAGGCGTGCATCGCGCAGACCGGCTCCAACTGGTTCGACTTCCCGGTCGACTCCTTCCGCCCCAAGGAGCTGCACGAGCTGGCCAAGGGGATCATCGCGGCCGGGATCGAGGTGGAGTGGGGCGCCGAGGTGCTCCTCGACCCGGGCTTCCTCAAGGAGGGCATGGTCGAGGACCTGGCCCGCTCGGGCTGCCGCACCCTGCGGTTCGGCCTGGAGAGCGCCTCGGTCGAGACCCTCAAGGCCATGAACAAGCCCACCCGCCCGGGCAAGGCCCGCGAGCTCCTGGCCCGCTGCAAGGCGAACGGGATCTCGACCGCCTGCATGCTGATCGCCGGCTTCCCCACCGAGACCCAGCGGCAGCTGTACGAGACCTTCGACTACCTGGTGGAGAACCGCGACCGGATCGACTACCTC
>JAWLGW010000102.1:6505-11289 GCA_041690735.1 Planctomycetota bacterium | reverse complement strand
CGCCCGCTGGCGGGCCGTCTCGGCCGCGGAGCCGGCGCGCGGGAGGGAGGGCGCGTGGAGGCGCTGGTCACCGGAGCGACGGGGTTCATCGGCGGGCACGTGGCGCGCACGCTGGCGGCCGAGGGCTGGACCGTGCGCTGCCTGGCCCGGCCCACCTCGCCCAGGGAGCAGCTCGCGGACGTTGACGTCTCCTGGGTGTCGGGGGACGTGCGCGACCGGGACGCGCTGCTCGAGGCCATGCGCGGCTGCGACGCCGTGTTCCACGCCGCCGCCTACTACGTGCTGTGGTCGCGGGCCAGCGACGACTTCCGGGCGATCAACGTGGAGGGGACCCGCAACGTCCTTAGCGCCGCCAAGGAGGCGGGGGTGCGGCGGGTGGTCTACACCAGCAGCGTGGCCTGCGTGGGGCAGGCGCCGCCCGGCGGCCTCGCCTGCGAGGACACGGTGGCCACGCCCGACGACCTGTGCGGCGACTACAAGGTCACCAAGTTCGAGGCCGAGCAGGTGGCCCTCGAGGCCGCCAAGGACGGGCAGGAGGTGGTGGTGGTCAACCCCGCCGCCGTGATCGGCCCGGGCGACGTGAAGCCCACCCCCACCGGCAAGATCATCGTCGACTTCCTCGGGGGGAAGATGCCCTTCTACCTCGACACCGGCCTCAACTTCGTGGACGTGCGCGACGTCGCCCGCGGGCACCTGCTGGCCTTCGAGCGGGGGCAGCCGGGGCGGCGGTACATTCTCGGCAACAAGGACGGCAACAAGTCGTTGCGCGAGTTCCTCGAGGTGGTGGGCCAGGTCACCGGCCGCCGGCCGCCGCGGTTCCGGATCCCGTACGGCGTCGCCTGGATGGCGGGGGCGATGAGCACCTTCGTGGCGGACCGGATCACCCACCGGCCCCCGGGGGTGCCCCTCAACGGAGTGAAGATGGCCCGCCACCGCATGTTCTTCGACCCCAGCCGGGCGGTGAGCGAGCTGGGCCTTCCCCAGACGCCTCTCGAGACCACGGTCCGTGACGCGGTGGCCTGGTTCCGCGAGCACGCCGCCCTGCGCGCGTGAGCCCGACCTCCTCTCACCGCTTGCTCACCCGTCTGCTGGTCCGGCTGGCCGGCGGGATCGGGCGCCACCCCCTGCCGGTGATCGCGGCGGGGGTGCTCGCCGCGGTCGCCGCCGGCGCCTTCGCGGTCACACACCTGAAGATGGCGACCGCCCGCCTCGACCTGATCGGCCGCGACGTGCCCTACGTGCGCCGGCTGCTCGACCTGGAGGCGGAGTTCGGCGACCTCAACTCGATCGTGGTCGCGGTGCGCGCCCCCGAGCCGGCCGCCGCCCGGGCCTACGCCGGCGACCTCGCCGCCCGGATCGAGGGTCAGCCCGCCCGGTTCCGGGGGGTGTTCTACCGGGTGGACCCGGCGCGGCTGGGCGGCCGCGCGCTGTTGTTCCTGGAGCGCGAGCGGGTGGCGGCGCTGTCCGCGGCGGCGGAGCGGCTGCTGCCCGCCCTCGAGCAGGGGGCGCTGCCGGGGGCGCTCGACGCGTTCGCCGGCGAGCTGGAGGCGCGGCTCGCGGGCGCGGGCGAGCCGGGCGAGGACGGGGGCGACGCCGCGCTGGCGGACCTCGCCCGGGCGCTGCTCGCCGACCTCGACGTCGCCCTGGCGGGGCGGACGCCCGCGGGGACGCCCCTCGACGAGCTGCCCGGGTGGGACGACGCCGGCTACGTGTGGGGCGGCGACGGCAGCTTGATCCTGCTGGTCGCCTTCAACGAGGAGGACACCGGCGCGCTCGACCCCAAGTCGGCGGCCGTCGCCACCCTGCGGGGCCTGCTCGACGACCTCGCCCCGGCGCACCCCGACGTCGCGGCGGCCCTCACGGGCAAGCCCGTCCTCGACGTGGACGAGATGCGCACCTACGAGGTCGACTCGCAGCGGGCGAGCCTGCTGGCCCTGGTGTCGGTCACCCTGCTGCTGGTCGCCGCCTTCCGTCGCCTGCTGGCGCCGCTCCTGGTCGGGGTGTGCCTGCTGCTGTCGGTCACCGCCACCCTGGGGCTGGCCGCGGTGTGGCCGGGGCACCTCAACCTCATGGCGGTGGTGTTCGTGGTGGTGGTGATCGGCCTGGGGGTCGACTTCGGCCTCCACCTGGTCGCCCGCTACGACGAGTGTCTGGCCGCGGGATGGACCTCGCAGGAGGCGCTGCGCGAGGCGCTGGGCGCGACCGGGCCCGCGATCGTGGCCGGCGCGCTGACCACGGCGGGCGCCTTCCTGTGCGCGCTGCTCACCGGCTTTCGGGGGCTGCGCGAGTTCGGGGTGATCGCTGCCCTGGGGGTGCTGGCCTCGCTGGCGATCATGCTGACGGTGCTGCCGGCGCTGGTGGTGCTCCTCGACCGCCGCCGGCGGGAGGCGCGCGGGGGCCAGCCCGGCCCCGTGGTGCGCGCGCTGGGCCTGCTCGACCGCTTGCACGCGCGCCACGCGGGCAAGGTGCTGGCGGTGAGCGCCGCGCTCACCGCGGCGGCCGTGCTCATGGCGCCGCGCCTGCGCTACGAGGGGAACCTGCTGGAGCTGCAGGACCCGACCCTGCCCTCGGTGCAGCTCGAGCTGCAGCTGCTGCGCGACGAGCAGCTGAGCAGCTGGTTCCTCGCCTACACCACCCGGGACCTCACGCGCCTCGCCGCGGCGGCGGACCGGGTGCGCGGCCTGCCGGGGGTGGCCCGGGTGGAGAGCGTGCGCGACCGCCTGCCGCCCGAGCAGGAGCAGCGCCTCCCGGCGGTGCAGGCGCTGCAGCGCCGGCTGGGCGCGCTGGCGGTGGCGGAGGCCTGGCCCGACGCGCGCTTGGCCGACGCGCTGCGGCGCCTGCAGGAGGTCCTCGAGGAGGCGCTGGACGAGGCGCTCACCGGCGGGCGCGAGGAGGCCCTGCCGGTCCTCGAGGAGCTGCTCCTCGCCGCCGAGGGGGCCCTCGCCCGGCTGGAGGCGGAGGGGGTGACGCCCGCCGCCCGCCGCTACGACGCCGCGCTGCGGGGGGCGCTCGAGCGGCGGCTTGGCGCCCTGGCGACGCCCCCCGCCGAGCCGCTGACCCCGCAGACCCTGCCGAGCGAGCTGCGCGATCGCCTGGTGGGGCGCGACGGCAGCTACCTGCTGCGGATCTACCCCGAGGAGGACCTGTGGGACCCCCTCGCCCGGGGGGAGTTCCTCGCCGCCGTGCGGGCGGCGCTTCCAGAGGTGACGGGCATTCCGCTCCTGGTCCACGAGTCGAGCGCCGCCATGGCGGCGGGCTACCTGCAGGCCGGGCTCTACGCTCTGGGCGTGGTGGCGCTGTTCCTGGTCCTCCACTTCCGCCGCCCTGGCCCCGCCGCCCTGGCGCTGCTCTCCCTGGGGGTGGGCGCGGTGTGGCTGATCGGCCTCATGGGCGCCCTCGACCTACCGCTCAACCCCGCCAACCTCGTCGCCCTCCCGCTCCTGCTCGGGATCGGGATCGACACCAGCGTGCACGTGATCCACCGGGCGCAGGAGGCGGCGCCGGGCGAGCCGCTGGTCGGGACCAGCCTGGGTAGCGCGCTGCTGTTCTCGGGGCTCACCAGCGTCGCCAGCTTCGGCAGCCTCATGGGGGCGAGCCACCCCGGCACGGCGAGCATCGGCTCCACCGTGGCGCTGGGGGTGCTGTGTTGCCTGCTGGCCGGCTTCCTGGTGCCGCCCGCGATCCTGGCCTGGCGAGCGCGCCCCGCGGGGTCCGACGGCTCGAAGCCATGACTCGACGGCGGCCGCTCGGCGGGTAGGATCGCGCCCCACGGGCAGCGACGGCTCCCGATCGAGAGATGACTCCGTGGACGACGCGGCCGCCCTGGAAGCTCGACAGCCCGCTCGAAGGCCGTGGAGCGATCGCTTCGAGAAGGCCCTGATCGGCCTGTTCATGGCGGTCGTCCTGGGCCTGGGCTTCTACATCATCGACTTCACCCATGCGGCCAGCGGGGACACCCTCGACCCCTGGATCACCGAGATCCCCCTCGACGACCACATCCCGTTCTGGCCCATTTGGATCTGGCCGTACCTGTCCTACTTCCCCCTCTGCTTCCTCCCCCTGGTGTTCTGCAACCAGCTGCCCCGCTTCCGGCGTATCGCAGGGGCGTACATGCTGACCTACACCCCCAGCCTGATCTTCTTCTACGCCGTCCCCACGCAGATGCTGCGCCCCAAGTTCGCCGTGGTCGACCTCACCACCGCGGCGCTCGACTGGCTGTACCGGTTCGACCCAGGGTTCAACATCTTCCCCAGCCTGCACGTGGCGAACGCGGTGCTCGTGGCCTGGATCTTCCAGCGCTACGCCCCCCGCTGGGCGCCGCTCCTGTGGATCGAGGCGGCGGCGATCACCGCCTCCACGGTGCTGGTCAAGCAGCACTACGTGGTCGACCTGCCGGCCGGGATCGCCCTGGGGACGGCGGCCTACTTCATCATGTTCCGCAGCGTCCGCGTCCGGCCGTGCGACCCCGACGCCCCCGCGGAGGCCGAGGCGACGCGCTCGGCGGAGGAGGTCCCCGGCGCCGCCGCGCTGGGCGAGCGCTGACTCGACCTCAGGAGGCGCGACCTCAGGGGGCGGCGCGGTAGTACTCCGCGCCGGCGCTGCTCGCGACCAGGCGCTCGAGCAGGTCCTCCACCCGGTCGGCGGAGGCGCGGATCGCGGCGGCCGCCTCTCGATGTTGCCCCGTCAGCTGCGCGTCCGCGATCAGGGCCTCGCTGTTCGTCTCGATCGACTGCAGCTCTTCGTGAGCGAGCGCCACCGCCCGCGCGAGGGCCACGGCGGTGGCG
>JAWLGW010000102.1:0-6495 GCA_041690735.1 Planctomycetota bacterium | reverse complement strand
CGGCCCGAGCGCGGTCCTCGCGCTCGCGGGCGATCTCGCGCCGCGCCAGGGCCTCTTCCTGGGCCCCCGCCCGCTCGGCGGCGCGGCGCTCCGCCTCCAGGCTCTCGTCGTCCCTCGCCCGCTCGCGAGCCAGCCGCTCGCCCGACTCGCGGCTGCCCCGCTCGTGCCCGCGGGTCAGGTCGTGCACGGCGCGCCGGCGCCGCCGCTCGGCGTCGGCCTCCTCCTGCCGCTCCCGCTCGGTCGCCTTGAGCGCCTCGTGCTCGTCGCCCCAGCGCTGCAGCGCGTCGGCGGACCGATCCTCGCCGCCGCCAGGTCCGCCGCTCCGATCTTCGTTGTGTGCCATGAGGTCCTCCCGGACGTCTGCAGAGCACGGCGCGCGCCGCTCGCGCACGCCGGCGCGAAGGTCGCGCCGCGCGCGACTCGGCGACGCCGGGCCCGCGCCCTCCATTGTCGCTCCCCCGCGCGGGCGGACGCGGCCCAGGGCCAGAATCCCCTTCGACCTGGCGCCGTCCTTGCGTGCGGCACACCTCCTGGCGCGGCCGGAGGGCAGAGATGTCCCCCCTGCTGGCTTCGCCCGTCGGCCTCCGCAGCGGGCGCAGAGCGGCGTCTGGCCCTAATTCCTTCTCGTGGTTCGGCTTCTCGCCGCCTGTTACCCTGCGGCGGGAGGACCATGCTCAGCCCCGGCTTCGAGATCAAGGCGCTCGACCGCGAGGGGAAGGACGCAGGCACGTTCGTGGTCCGCGGGCTGCGAGCGCACGGCGGGCAGGGCTACGTCTACACCCTGGCGGGACCGGACAAGCGCCCGGCCGTGCTGAAGGTCCCCGGGCCCAAGGGGGTGTTCAGCAACGAGATCGAGGTCCGGATCCTCAAGAACCTCCCCCCCCACAAGAACGTGATCCGCCTGTGCGGCACCACCTACCTGCAGGGCGTGGAGTGCGCGATCTTCGGCTGGGGGCACCCCAACCCCTACCAGCGGCTCAACGCCACCAACGTCATGCGGGTCACCAAGCGGTTCCGTGGGGTCGCGCCCAAGACGCCGCTGCCGGCCACCACCGCCGTGGAGCTGGTGCAGGAGGTGCTCGCCGCCCTGGAGCACGTGCACCGCTACAGCTACGTGCACGGCGACCTCAAGCCGGCGAACGTGCTGGTGGAGCTCAACACCACCAAGACCCGGGTCACCAACCGGGAGTTCTTCGCGGCGATCCAGCAGCGGGCCTACACCACGATCCTGGCCGACTTCGGCAGCGCCCGCAGCCTGCAGTTCCTGGCCGAGCAGACGGCGCAGGGCAAGCAGATCGCGCCCTCGGAGTTCACGCCGGTGTTCGCGCCGCCCGAGATCTTCGACCGCGACCGCGACCACTCGGGCCTGGGCGTCGACGTCTATCAGGTGGGCCTGTTCCTGTACCAGCTGATCACCGGCCACCTGCCCTACGACCACGCGGCGCCGCGGGTGGCGCGGGCCGGCCTCACCCGCGAGCTGGTCGACGTGAAGAAGGGCGAGCTGGCGGGGAAGCTGCGCGCCTACGACCCCGCCCGGCTGCGGGCGGCGCGCCACCAGGACGTGGTGTTCGCCGAGGCGTTCGCCTCGCAGCGCATGCGGGACCGGTTCTTCGAGGACGTGGAGCGCGTGGTCGACCTGGCCACCACGCCCGATCCCGCCAGCCGGCCCACGATCAGCCAGCTGCGGGCGGAGTTCTTCCGCCTGTTCGAGCTGGAGCCCCCGGTGCGGGGGCCGAACCGCCAGCGGGCCCAGGTGTCGGTGTGGAACCCGCGCTGGCACCTCACCCGGGACAACCGCCTGGCGGTGGCGGCCCGGGTCCCCGACCCGCAGGAGCGCCAGCCGGCCCCCGAGACCGTGCGGACGCAGCGGGTGGACGGCCCCGAGACGGTCGGCGACACCGCCGCCGACGAGGCCCTCACCGAGCCGATCACGGCCGCCGACCCGCCTCGGCGAGGCGCCAGTCGCCGCGCCGAGCTGCGCACCCAGCCCCTCGACGGGCTGCCCACCGAGCGCGACGCGCCTCGGCGGCCCAGCGGGCGCGACCGCCTGTCGACGCAGCCGGTCGAGGCGGGGGACGGCCCGGCCACGCAGCCCCTCGACGAGGAGGACCTGCGGAGCATCCGCTTCACCCGGATGTACAGGCAGGTGACCGAGGACTCGCCGGCCGCGCCGCCGGCCGCGCCGCGCCCCGCCTGGGAGCGCCCGGGCGCCCCGCCCCCTCGCCCGCGCGCCGCCGCCGCGCCGCCGCGCGAGCCCGCCCTGCCGCCCGCTGTGGAGGTGGACGCCCCCGAGGACGAGCAGGACCCGGTCGTCGGCATGCGCGTGGCGCTGGTGGACGACGACCGGGTCGCCCTGGCGGTGCTGGGGCGGGCCCTGCGCAAGCGGGGCTGCGAGGTGCGCACCTTCCAGGACCCCGAGGCCGCCCTGGAGTCGATCAGCCGCGACAGCCCCGACGCCGCCGTGGTCGACATGCAGATGCCCGGGATCTCGGGGATCGACCTGCTGCGCCGGCTGTCGCGCCGCCTCAACGGCCTCCCCTTCCCCCTGCTGATCCTGTCCTCGGTGGAGGAGGAGCAGGTCCTCAAGGAGGCCTTCCGCCACGGGGCGCGCGACTACCTGATCAAGCCGGTCACCGAGGCCGAGCTGGCGGTGAAGCTCGAGAAGGCGGTGCGCGAGCACGCCGAGGAGCGCCCGCAGGGGGTGCCGCGCGAGCTGGGCGGGTTCGAGCTGCTGGAGGAGCTGCGCCGGGGCGAGGTGGCGATCGTGTACCGGGCCGCGGACGTGTGGGACCGCTACCCCGACGTGGTCAAGGCGATCAAGGTCCTGCGCCCCGACCTGGTGGGCGAGGCGGAGCCGCTGCTCAAGCTGCGCCGCGAGGTGGACATCCTGGCCGACTGCGAGCACCCGGGCCTGGTGCGCGTGCACGAGGCGGGCCTGGTGGGCCGCTTCTTCTACTACGTGGCCGAGGAGCTGCCGCCGCGCACCCTGGGGCAGGAGGTCCGTGAGGCGGGGCCCCTCCCCGCCGCCCAGGTCGAGGCGCTGCTGCGGGAGGGCGCCGACGCCCTGGCGCACCTGCACGAGCAGCACATTCTGGTCGGCGACCTGTCGCCCGAGGGCCTGGGGCGCCTCGACGGCGGGCGCCTCATGATCTGCGAGCTCGGCAACGCCCGCCGCCTGGGCCCCGTGCTCCGCCTCGACGAGCCCGAGATCCCCCGCTCGCGCTACGGCCCGCCCGAGCTGTTCGACGACCCCCCGCAGCTCGACCTGCGCGCGGACCTGTACTCCCTGGGGGTGTGCGCGCTCGAGGCCTACACCGGCAAGCCCGCCGTCCGCAGCCGCACCACCGGCGCGATCGAGGTGGGGCCCCTGACCCAGGGGCTGCCGCCCGCCCTGGGCACGATCCTGAGCCGCATGGTGGCCCCCGACCCCAAGGACCGGTTCCCCCACGCGGTGGCGCTGTCGCAGGAGCTGCAGCGGGTGGGGGCGCGCCGGTAAGACTACGCGTCGACCGCGGTGGCCCGCGTCCCGGCGGAGAGCTAGGCTGACGGATCGGTGGTGAGTCCCGACGACATTGCGGTCTGCGGTAAGTGCGGGCGGCGGACGCCGAACCGGCACAAGAAGTGCGTGTACTGCTCGGCGCCGCTGGAGGACACCGGCGGCGGGGGCGATCACCACGAGCCGCGCATGCTGGGCGCCGAGGGCAAGCGGTTCGTCCGCCAGTCCGACGACCGGGCGCACTTCCTGCTCACCGGCTGCGGGGAGCCCCTGGAGCTCGACGCCGGCAAGCTGTTCGTAATGGGGCGCGACCCGCGGGCCAGCCTGGTGGTGCATGCGGACGACGTCTCGCGGCAGCACGCGGAGATCGACTGGGACGACAAGGACCCGCCGCTGGCGGTGCTGGCGGAGGTGCGCAGCCTCAACGGGACCTACCTCAACGGCGACCTGGTGGAGCGGGGCAAGCCCCAGCCCCTGCGCAGCGGCGACGAGATCCGCCTGGGGTCGACCTTCACCTTGCTCTACCTGCACGTCACGCCCCGGGAGCTCAAGCACGAGCTGCAGGAGCGGGGGCGCGAGGACACCCGCACCCACGAGGTGGGCGCGGCGCGCGGGCGGGCCCCCGCGGCGGCCCGCCCCGAGCCCAAGCGCGAGGGCGAGACGCACCTCGGCGAGCTGGTGGCCGCGGCCATGGGCGAGGTGGCGCTGACGCCCGTCGAGGAGGCGGGCGACTTCTCCCGCTTCCACGGTCAGCTGCTCGTGAAGCGGCTGTACGCCGAGCAGAAGAGCGGGATCCTCACGGTGTTCGACGGCACCGTGGTCGGCGAGATGGTCCTGCTCGAGGGGCGCTGCCGCCACGCGATCCTGGGCGTCCGGCAAGGGCGCGAGGCCCTGGAGTACGTGGCCAAGCTCGGCCAAGGCGCCTATCGCTTCCGGGAGGAGGACCCCGAGGAGCTCGCCGCCAGCCCCCCGCCGGGCGAGGTGGACGAGAACGGGCTCTCGCTCACCGGCGACCTGTCGACGCTGGCGGGCGCGGACCTGGTGCGGGACCTGGTCCAGCGCAAGAGCTCGGGGGTGCTGACCGTGTTCGGCGGCAGCGACTCGGGCCAGGTGGTGCTCGAGGCCGGGGTGTGCCAGGAGGTGATCTTCGGCCGCTCCGTGGACCGCGAGGCCCTGGACGCGATCGTGCGCCTGGAGCGGGGGGTGTACCGCTTCCGCCCCACCCCGCGCGGCCGCCGGCCCAAGCCCCGGCGCGTGCCGGCGGTGGCGCCGCCGACGGGTGAGCCCGAGAGCTGGTCCGCCGACGTGCTGGCGCCGCCGCGACGGACCGCCGCCGCCTCTCCGCTGCGGCCGGCCGACGACGACGCGGGGGTGCTGCGCCGCTCGGGGACCCCGGTGCGCCCGCCGATCGCGGGCCCGCCCGCCGCCCGCAGCGCCCGGTTCACGCGCCGGCAGCGCCCGCCGCTCCCCGAGCCGCCGCTGCCGCCCGTGCGACGCCGACGGCCGCCGCCGCCCAAGCCGCGGTAGGCGGCGCGGGCCGCGCGCGGCGGGCAAGGCCGCGGGCGAGGTAGGATCTTCTCCATGGCCGATCCGTGCCCTCACTGCGATGAGCCGCTCACTGCCGATGGCGGCTTCTGCAAGGCGTGCGGCTGGGACGCGGAGCTGCAGGCCGCGGACTATCGGGGCGAGGGGACCGAGCTCCCCGACGACGACCTCGACTACCAGGACTTCCTGCGGGCGGAGGGCCTGGGGGGCGAGGTGCCCAAGGGCAAGCTGCTGGCGGTGGCGGTGGTGATCGTGTTGCTGGTGGGGTTGCTGCTCCTGGGAGGGCTGCGATGAGCCGGCCCGCGGCCATGGGCCTCGGTGCGGCGGCGGCGGCGGCCGTGGCCGCCGGGCTGGCGTTCGCGCTGCTGCAGTCGGCGGAGCCGCCGGCTCCTCCGCCGCCCGTGGCGCCGCCTGCGCCGCTGCCCGTCCCGACGCCGGCGCCTCAGGCGGGGCCGGCGCCGATCCGCTCGGCCACCGAGCTGCGGGACCAGGCGCAGAGCGAGCTCGAGGCCAGCCTGGACGCCTTCCTGGGCGCGGTGCCGGTGAAGCTGCCGCCGCGGCCCAGCGACGTGCTGAAGCAGGCGCAGGCGAACCGGGGCCTCGACGTGCGCGACTATCGCGTGGCGCTGGAGAAGGCGATCCGCGACCACCAGGCCTCGGCCGAGGCGGCGCGGCTCCTGGTGGAGCAGATGGCGCAGGAGGACCCGCGTCTGCGGTTCCAGCACGCCCTGGCGGTCGCCGGCCGCCTCGACGACGCGGGCGCCCGGGTGCTGCTCGAGGGGCTGCGGACCGGCCCCGCCGAGGTCCGGCCCGACCTGGTGACCGGCCTGCGCGGCTCGGCCAACCCCGAGGTGAACGCGGCGCTGATCGACCTGTACGCCACCGACGCCGACGAGGAGGTGCGCTCGCGGGCGGCCCTCGCGATCGCCGAGCGGGGCGACCGGTTGCCGCCCATGCTCCTGGAGCGCGCCCGCGAGCGGGCGCGGGACGACATGCGCGCGGCCGAGGGCGACGGCGTCGCGGCGGCGGCCGACGTCCTCGGCACCCCGCCCCTCTCGGACGACGACCGCCGCCTGCTGATCGGCCTGCTGCGCGGTCCCGGGGGCGACCCCGCCCGGCGCGCCGCCGCGCTGCGGGCCCTGGCCTCGGCGCAGGTGCCGCCCGCCGAGCTGGCGCCGGCGCTGCAGGCGGTGCTGGAGGACCCCGCCGCCGGGGCCGAGCTGCAGGGCATGGCTCAGGCGGTCCTGCAGGCCCTGGCCGGCGGGGGCGGCGAGCCGCCCCGCTAAACGGAGGTGCACGATCATGGATGGTCGCGCGAGAGCGTCTTCTGGCTCGGAGGCTGGTCGACGCGACCGTCCATGCTCGTGCGCCTCCGTTTAATAGGGACAGGGAGAGGAAGCGTTCCCGCGCGCTGGTCTGAGCGTCAGACGGTCCGGATATGAGAGACCCCGGTG
>JAWLGW010000101.1:0-11318 GCA_041690735.1 Planctomycetota bacterium | reverse complement strand
GTGCGGTAGCACCGCCGGGGGGGGACGGGGGGGGGGGCGGGGCGGGCGCCCGCCGCCGTCGCCGGCGGCTTTCCCTGCCCCGAGTGCGGCAAGGTGCTCTCCACCGCGGGCGGGCGGGTGGACCACGCCCGCGACGCGCACCGCCTGGACCTGCGCGGTGACGACCGGGCGGAGGAGCCGATCCCGATCGCGGCGGCGCCGAGGAAGGCCTCGCCGGCGAAGGTGCCCTCGCGCGCGGCGCCGCCCCGTCCTGTCCCGGCGCCGGGGGGAGCCGGCGCCTGGGTGGCGGACCTCCTGGTCCTGGCGGCGGCGGGCGGCCTCGCCGCGGGCGTCCTGGTCAACCGCCGCAGCCTGGTCGCGTCCGCTGCGAGGGGCTACTACTGGCGCTTCGAGGACGGCCTCGGCCCGTGGGTGGGGCTGGGGGTGACGTGCCTGGTCGCGGCGCTCCTCGCCTGGCGGCGCGGCCGCGCCGGTCTGCGCCGGCCGGTGCAGTGGCTCGCCGCGGCGCTGTTGGCGGGGCAGGCGGCCTTCTTGACCGGCGTGTACCTCCCCTCCGCGCGCGCGCGGCTGCTCATGTGGGCGCCGCACGAGCTGGCCTTCGGGCCCATGGTCGGCTTCGGCGACCCCGCCGTGGGTCCGCTCCTGGCGCGGCATGCGGCGTCGCTGGAGTGGCTGGAGCGCCACGCCCTCGTCGGCCGGGACTCGATCGAGCTGTCGCGTTCGGTGCCGCGGGCTGCGCTGGTGCTCGCGGGGCTGCTGGCCCGCGGCCAGACTCTGGAGGCGATCGTCCAGGGGCGCGAGGCAGGGCCGGACCTCTTCCTGCTGGGGCTGGTCGCGGAGGCCCGCCCGCGGGCCCTGGCCGAGCTTCCGTACGTGGCCGAGCTGGTGCCGCTGCGTCCCCAGGGCAGCTTCCGGCTGGGGCTCCTCGAGCGCGAGCAGGCGCTGGCGGCGGCGCGGACCCTGGCGCGCGGCGACCTCGACCACCAGCGAGCCTCGCTGCTCCTGTTCGCCGCCACCCAGCACGCCGACCTGCTCCCTCAGGAGGAGGTCGAGCGCCTGGTGGAGCAGGTGTGCGGCCGCTATCCGGAGGAGACCACCGCGGCCGGCCGGACCCTGCGGCGGGCGCTGGTCGCGTGGCGAGACGCTCGCGGCGGGGGCCCGGCGCGGGTCGGGATCGCCGTCGGAGGGGGCGGGCTCCTGGGCCCGGGCCCGACCGAGGAGCAGGCCGCGGCCCTGCGCGAGCTGCTCCTCGGGCTGGTGCGGAGCTGCGGCGTGGAGGTGACCGAGGCCTCGGGCGCCGCCGACCTGACCATCCGGGCCGAGCTCACCCGGAGCTACGTCGACACCGAGCGCTACGACGTCTCGGTGCCGGTGGAGCGCAAGCGGACGGAGACGGAGTACGACCGGGTGACGCGCAGCTACCGCTCCCGCACCGTGATCGAGACCGAGTACCTGTCCGAGACTCGCGAGGCCGACCGGTTCGTCCACCGGCTGGTGGTGCAGCTCGACGCGCCCACCCCGCGGCGCACCGCCGACCCGAGCGCCTGGGCACGGTTCAAGGCGCTCCCCCGCCGGGTGGAGGTCGCAGACAAGACTCCGCACGGGCAGGACCACTGGGTCATAGATCCCTGGACCGATCTGCTGTACGGCCTCTCCGTCCTGTGGGTGAAGTTCGAGAGCGAGCTCGCCGGAGGGTGACGGCGCCCGGCGCGGCGCAGCGCGTCGCCCGCGACCGCAAGCTCCTCGACCAGCGGGTGGCCGAGATCCACGCCGCCCGCAAGGCCGCAGGCCTGAACGCTTCATGGGCGTCCAGGCGATCCTGGCCCGGGACCCCTTCGCCAGCGTGGGCGACACCTTCCCCACCTTCGCTCGCGCCCCCCGGATCGCCTGCCTGCGCAAGGCCCAGCTCCGTCCGCCCGATGCGGTCCGCGACCTGTTGGAGCAGATCGCCCACCGACCTCGCCAGCGCGGCCAGGGTCGCCTGCGGATCCCTTGCGGTGCGCAGCTCCTGGGCGTGGCGCGTGACGACCAGAGCCAGGCGCGCGAGCGCAGGCCCAGGACGCTGGCGCACTCGTCGTCGCTGACGGCGCTCAAGTCGTCGACCAAGAAGCGGAGCGCGGGGGCGAGAACCCGCACCGCTGGCTTCGCTTCGTCCGGGACGTCGTACAGGTCGAACAGCTCGCTCGCCGCGCTCCTGCCGTCGGTGCCCGGATAGAGCACGACGAGGAGAAGGGCCGGGATCCGGTCTGCGTTCGGACGCTCGAGCAGATGGCGGTCGACGGCGTGCCCCACGCAGCGCTCCACCTGGCGCGCGTTCAGGTCGCCGTCGAGGTCGGCCCCGTCCGGCAGCCGCGCCTTGAGGACCTCGTCGATCCCCTCCCCGAACACGTACTTCTTGGTGACGCCCCCCGCCGTCGTCGCCTCGACCACGCACTGCCAGCCGTCGTAGAAGTAGATGGGTGCGACGGTGGGGCTCTACAGGAGGTGATCTGCGGCCGAATCCCACCCGACTCCGACGATCGGGTCGGGCTCAGATCGGGAGGAAGTCGAGCCTGTCCAGCCAATCGGCGTTCTCGGTCGCGGCGCAAATCAGCTCGAGGTCTGCGATCGCCTCACCAATGGGAAGCGACTGCGGGACGAGCAGCAGTCCGTAGCTCTGGTTCCCCGCCTCCACCAGCCGAGTGAACGCCGCGCTCATGGTGTTCACGTCGTGCGAGATCACCAGGCGCTCGGCCGCAGCTGCAGCGAGCAAGACCTCGTCGTCGCTCTTTCCGGCGAGGTCCAAGGAGTGGGTCGTCTCGTAGTCGAGAGTCGGCAGCCTGCGCAGGAGGCCCCGAATGACGTGGTTGTTGAGGTCTTCGTCGAAGAGCAGGCGGAGCACGGTAGTGAGACGCTGGAGCGCCTTCTAGGTCGCCGCTTTGGCAGCCAGCAGACGAGCTCGAAGGTCCTGGTTGCGGGCCTGGGCAGCCGATCGCGCCTTGCCGATCTGGGCTTCCTGGGTCTGGAGTTCCCGGTCGACCTCGTCTCGGTGAGCGAGGTAGTAAGCGGTGGCGCCGTAGACCTGTTCCAGCGAGAGGGCTGGGAAGGCCTGGACGATCGTCTCCGGCGTCTCTCCTCGCCAGAAGCAATGAACGACGCTCGCCAGCGTCACGCGCGTGCCGCTGAGCCGGAGGGTGCCCTCAGGCGTTCGGGTAACGTAACTGTCGCTCATTCTCCGAGCCTAGCGCTGGGCTCCCCGTCCGCCAAGCCTCGCACTGCCGAGGATAGGAGCTGCCCCTCGCCGTGGTCCTCCGGGTCGGAGTTCCGGCGGACCGGAGGAGCGCTCCGGAGCAGGCGCCGCCGCTCGGGCGCTCCAGCGACGAGGCGTGCCGAAGGCGCGCCCGCCGCCGCTCCCCGAGCCGCTCCAAGCCGCCCCTCCGAGCCGCTCCCGGGCAAGCGCCTCCTCGGCGGTCCCAATGGGCAAGAGGGAGCCCCACCGAGGGTAGGCCCGAGCCCGACCGTGAAGAGAGCCCGACCGCGGGAAGCCCCAGCCTCTCCCGCGCGGCGTGAGCGTGTCGTCAGCGAGCTGGCGTGGGCAAGTCCTGCCCACCGATCTCGTCGCGTCTCACGGCCAGCGCTGAAACCCCGTGCGCGCAGCGCACCGGGCGCTCCACCACGCGGGCTTGCGATCCGGCATACTGATCGCCAGGCGCGGGCCATGACCCTGCCCCGCCGCCTGCTCCCTCGCCAGGCCCACTTCCTGACCCGTCGCACCCGCAACCGCTGCGGCTTCCTCCGCCCGGTCCGGGCGATCAACCAGGTGCTGCTGTACGCCCTGGGCCGGGCGCAGCAGCTCGCGCCGGGCCTCTCGCTCCACGCCTTGGTCACGTCCACCACCCACCCGCACACGGCGATCACCGACGTCCCGGGTCCGGGTGACTCGCAGCTCCCCAAGTTCACCCAGTCCTTCCACTCCCTGGTGGCTCGAGGGCTCAACGCGTACTACGGGCGCGGCGAGAACTTCTGGCGCCAGCCCGGCAGCTACGGCAACGTCGAGGTCCACGACCGCGAGACGCTCGAGGAGCAGCTGCTGTACGTGTGGACCAACGTGGTCAAGGACGGCCTGTGCGCTCGGCCCGAGGAGTGGCATGGCGTCAAGTTCCTGCCCGAGGACTTCGGCCGCGAGATCGTGGTCGAGAAGCCCGCGCACGCCTTCTTCGGCGGCCGCCGCCCCCAGGACTGGGAGCCCGCCTACCCGCCGGCGCGCCGGGCGTTCCGGGCCGCCAAGCGCCGCGCCGCGCTGGAGGAGCGCCGGCGCGCTCGCTCTGGCTCTCGCTCGCGGCTGCTGCCGGCGGCGCCCAAGGAGCGCGCGCCCCGCCCGCCGCGGCGGCGCGAGACCCTGCCCGAACGGGTGACGGTCACGATCTCGCCGCCGCCGGGCTACGAGCACCTGACCCTCGAGGAGGTGCGCGCCCACTTCCGCAAGCTCCTCGACCGGAGGGTGGCCGAGATCCACGCCGCCCGGAAGGCCGCGGGCCTGACCCGCTTCATGGGCATGAAGGCGATCCTGGCCCAGGACCCCTTCGCCAGCGTCGGCGACACCTTCCCCACCTTCGCGCGCGATCCGCGGATCGCTTGCCTGCACGCCGGCCTGCGCAAGGGCCTGCTCCGCGGTCTCCAGCTGTGGCGCAGCACCTACCGGGCTGCGCTGGCGCGCTGGCGCGACGGCGACCGCGACGTCCGCTTCCCCCCGGGCAGCTACTGGCTCCCGGTCTTCCACGGCGCCGAGGTGGAGACCTCCACCGGCCCCCCGGTCGCGATCTGACGCCACCGGGCGGCGTCCCCCCACCACAACAGCCCGGCCTCGCGCGAGCTCGCCAGCTATCCCTGGCGGGTCTGGCGCTACGTACGGGCAGGTCTTCGAGGAGCCGTTCGAACGGCCCGAGCCCGGTGGCGCGAGGGCGCAGCGGGCGCGCTCGGGCTCGGGGAGGTGGCACTACTGTGGGACGGGTACCCCGCTGGCGAGCGGTACGAGGAGGTGCGCGGGGCCCCGGTGCCGATCTGCTGCTCGTCCTCGACCTCCCGCGAGAGGCTGTCGTAGAAGTACTCGCAGATCGAGTCGTCGTCCTCGGCCTTGGTCACCCGGCTCAGGCCGTCGTACTGCCAGGCCGCGAAGGTGGTCTGGCCCACGCCCGGCCGGTAGTTGCTGACCACGCGCGAGGTGCGCCGCTCGAGGACGTCGTACCCGTACTCGCTCACCACGCCCCTGGGGTCCACCTCGAGCGCCAGGGTGCTGGTCTTGTTCCAGCGCAGGCGACGGTCGGTGCCGTCCGCGAACAGCTCGCGGATCAGGCGATCCTGGTGGTCGTAGGCGTAGGCGGTGGTGTTGCCGTTGGGGTCGACCCGGGCCCGGATCCGGCTGTTGCCGTCCCAGTCCTCGGTGGTGGTGATCGAGCCCGTGACCGCCCCGGCGCCGGTGCCGCCCGAGCGCAGGTCGCGGATCACGTCCAGCCGGCGGCTCAGCCCGTCGTAGGTCACCCGCACCGTGTTGCCCCGGCCGTTGATCGAGGTGGTCGAGGCGGGGGTGGAGGCGGTGGCCTGCGGGAAGGTGCCGTGCTCGCCCGCGTGGGGGAGGCTGGAGAGAGTGAGCCCGCCGCTGGTCGAGCCCATGGCGTCGCTGACCTGGATCACGTTGCCGCGCGAGTCGTACAGGAAGCGGCGGGTGTTGCCGAGGTGGCTCACGGTCGCGATCAGCCGGTCGAGCTCGTCGAAGTACTGCTCGGTGTAGTAGGTCTCGGTCGAGCTGGCGTCGTCCGCCTCCTCGGTCTCGGTGATCCGGATCACGTTCGAGGCGGCGTCGTAGGTGTAGCCCACCGTGCTGCCCAGGTGATCGGTGACCAGGGTCTGGCGGTCCGCCGCGTCATAGGCGTAGGTGGTCATGTGGTGGTTGTCGTCGCACACCTCCACCAGGTTGCTGTCGGCGTCGTACCCCATGAGGGTGTGGACCAGCTCGCCGCTCGCCACCCGCTTGCCGCTCACGTCCACCGCCGGGGTGAGGCGGGTGAGGCCCAGGCTGGCGAGGGTCTCGTTGGCGCCGAACAGCTCCCGGGCCACCTGGAAGGGGCGGCCCAGCGCGTCGTACTCGGTCATTTCGTTGGAGAGGTAGCTGGTGACCGGGTCCGAGGGCCCGCGGGCCTGCCCCTTCACCGTCCGCTGCACGACCAGGTTCTCGCCCTGATAGGTCACCTCGACGGTGTTGCCGATCTCGTCCTCCCACTTGGTGGGGCGGCTGAAGCTGTCGTAGGTGATCACCTGGTCGGGGTTCAGGTTCCCGTCGTCGTCGATCACCTGGACCAGGTTCGCGTCCCCGTCGTAGTCGTACAGGGTCCTGCTGGCGACGGTGCTGTCGCTCCAGCCCCGCACCCGCTCGTACACCAGGTCGCGCTCGTCGTAGCGCATGACGTCGACGTTCCCCTCGGGGCGCCGGACCGCCACCAGGAGCTGCTTGGCGTCGTACTCGTACCGCGTGCTGACGGTGGCCGGCAGGCTCCCGTAGGCGTCGAGGTCCTCGCGCTGGAGCATGTTGGCGGTGGTGTAGGAGTACTCGTGCACGAAGTCGGGGTGAGTCCCGTCGACGAGCTGCTCGCCCGACTCCTCGATCCCGTCGTCGTCGCTGTCGTCGGCGCGCTGGTTCTTGATCGACACCTTGACCAGGTTGTTGTTGCCGTCGTGCAGGAAGCTCCGCTCGTACTCGAACGGCGCCGGGCTGGTGGTCTTGGTCACCAGGTTGAGGTGGTTCACCTCGTTGGTGGTCTCGAACCCGCGCGGGTTGGTGACCGAGGTGGTGTTGCCGAACAGGTCGTACTCGTAGCTGGTCACCAGCTCGAGGCCGCTGCCGCTCGGCAGGCCCGAAGGCACGCCGGTGGACACGTCCAGGTCGGCGTCGGTGTACTCGGTCGCCACCACCACCTTCTCGAGGTAGCCCCGGTTGGGGTTGGTGGAGAGGTTGAAGGAGCCCACGTACCACTGGAAGCGGTTGCGGTCGCCGTCGGGCTCGACCTCCAGGATCCGCTGCCCGTACTGGTTGTATGAGAAGGCCTTCTCGATCGCCTGCGGCGTCTCGCCCTGGGCGCAGCTCTCGATCGCCAGCGGTATGGCGCCGCGGATCGCCACGGGGTTGCCGCCCCGGTCGTTGTTGATCAGCACCCCGCCGGGCGGGTCCTGATAGGGGGCGCCGCCGGTGCGGCCGAAGCTCTGGGGGAGGTCGTTGGTCAGGGTGACCGTGTCGCCGATCCAGGCGGAGTCCGCCGTCAGGCGGTCGCCGACGTTCTCGTGGTCGTAGTAGATGAAGGTCGCGTACGCGTTGCGCTTGGCCTCGTCGACGTTGCTGGCGTCGAACGTCCGCTCGGTGCTGGCGCCGGTCTCGGGGTTCACCGTCTCCGGCTCGTCGACGATCGACAGGGTCGGGTTCGACCCGACCAAGGTGTGATCGTTGCCGCGGGGCGGGATCACCCGGATCAGGCGCGAGAAGACGTGCTCGAACACCAGGATCCACACCAGGTCCTGGTCCATGCCCGCCTCGGGGTCGAGGACCAGGGCGTCAATGAGCGCGTACTTGTGGATCACCTGGCAGGGGCAGCCGCAGCCGCAGTCGCAGTACAGGATCCGCTTGACCCGCCCGTCGGGGCTCACCAGCTGGGTGAGCTGCCCGTCGGCGTTGCAGGTGAGGGCGGTCTCGTACTGGGACGGCTGGCCACCCGACAGGTACGGGTGCACGCCCTTGGTGGTCAGGTTGGCGCGCCCCAGCTGCCAGGCCCCGTGGGGCTTGTCGTGACTGAGGACCAGCACGTTGCCGTTGCGGTCCACCTGCGTGGCCTGGTTGGTGAAGGAGTCCAGCCAGAAGCTGTAGACGGCCGTCCCGGCGGCGGCGCCGCTGCCGTAGTCGACCTGCATGACCAGGTCCTCGGCGTCGTAGAACACCCGCAGCGAGACGTTGTCGCGCCCGTCCTCCACGCCGGTCAGGTTGTAGGTGGAGCCCGAGGCCGCGTAGGTGTACTCGCGGCTCTTCCTGCTGGTGGTGGGGCTGCCGGTCTCGTCCTGCCAGGTGGTCGAGGGCGTCTCGACCTTGACCAGCGAGTCGTTGCCGTCGTACGTGTAGATCCAGCTCCGGGTGGCCGCGCCCGAGAACTGCTCGATCTTCTCGACCAGGTGCTCCTGCCCGCTGGTGGTGGAGTAGGTGAAGGTCGTCGTCCGGTCGAGGTCGTCCACGATCGAGCTGATCGTGTTGGGGCGGGTGGCGTGGTTCGCCGCGTGGCGGCTGATCACGACCTCGTTGGCGTTGCGGTCGCGGATCTTGACCAGGTAGCCCTTGGCGCCCACCGGAAGGTTGTTGGGGTTCTCGATCGTGGTGTCGCCGGTCTTGTGGAACTCGTAGTAGAACTTGGTCCCGTCCCGCATGCGCTGCACCAGGTAGGTGGGCGTGCCGCCCACGTCCTCGGTGTCGAGGGAGTCGAAGAACCCGGGCGGGCTCACGAAATCCGACGGCGTCGAGCTGCTCTGGCTCTCGTAGGTGAACAGCCGCCCGTCGCCCGAGCGGAACTGCAGCTCGGCGTAGGTGTCGGTGCCGATGTCGGCGATCACCTCGAAGTGGCGGTCGTAAGAGCAGTGCCAGTTGTTCCCGAAGATCCCGCTGGCGGCCAGCTCGTTGTTGCGGTACGTGCGGGTCACGTCGACCGACAGCCCCCGCCCCGGTGTGCTGACGTCGGTCTCGGTGAGGAGCAGCTTGCCGGTGGTGGGGATCACCACCGCCATGCCCTGACGTCCGCTGGCGGTGGGGGCCGTCAGCGGGAAGAACTCCCACTTCGTCAGGGCGAGGGTGTCGAGGTACAGGGTCTGCTCGAAGTCGTCGGGGGTGGGGCTGGCGACCTTGAAGTACGAGGAGGCGGCCGTCGAGACCGGCTGGCCGGCGGTGTCCTCGATCGCGCCCGTACCCGCGGCGACGCTGATCTTGTAGGTGTGGCCGGACGTCAGGGCGCTGGCCGGCTCGATCACCAGGGTCCTGGCGTTGGGCGCGGTGCCCAGGCTGATCGTGACCGCGGTGGAGGTCGTCTCGTTGGTGAGGGTCAGGTTGGTGCCGAGGACGACGGTGGTGTCGTCGACCTCGTTGTTGAAGGTGACCGACAGGACGGCGTCGCCCGCCACCGGCGCCGGCTCGAAGGAGAAGCCCTCGGGCGTGATCTTCTCCACCTCGAAGCTGGCGGTGGGGGTGGGGGCGTCCACCTCCACCGGGTCGCTGGCGCTGCCGTTGGGCGTGCCGTCCAAGCCGTCGGGGCCTGCTGGCCGACGGCCTGGACGTCGCTGCGATCGGCAGGAGGCTGGGGGTGGCGGAGAAGACGGCGCGCAACCATATGGCCCGAGCGCTCGCGCGCCTGCAGCTCTCACGGGAGGCCACGATCGCGCAGGTCTGGCGGTGGCGCGCCGCAGGCGAGGTCGCGCCGCAGCGTCCGCGGGAGCCGGCGCAGCGTAGCAGGAGTGCGGCCTGGCCGCGGGAGGTGACCGGTGGGCGGTCGTAACGAGCTGTCGTCGCGCCCCGGGCGGCCGCCGAAGGGGCTGGATTGCGCGAGCGTCGCCCATGAGCCAGGATCCCGCCCATGACCCAGCCCCGACAGCCGCACGAACGTGCCTTGGACTACCTCCAGCAGCACCCTGGCGCCAGCCCCCGCGAGGTCATGCGGGCGACCGGCGCCTCGGGGCGGGAGGTGCGGGCCGCGTCGGGACGGCTCGAGAAGGCGGGGCTGCTGCGACGGCAGATCCGCCGGCGCAGGCTCCTGCTGGCTGCCGGGACCGCGGCGGCGGCAGGACTGGTCGGTGCCGTGTACCTCGCGGTCACGCAGCGGCGCGACCGAGCGCAGCAGGCGGAGGCTCGCCTCGCCGAGCAGCGCCACCGCGAGGAGGAGCGGCAGATCTATGCCGCGCTCGACCGGCGGGACGCCGCTCGGGTCGCGGAGGCCCGGGAGCGCCTCACCGCGCCGGACGAGGGCCTGCGCCTGGCGGCGCTGCGTTACTTGGCGGGGGTGCGGGCCGAGGTCCAGCCCGAGCTCTTGACGCCCCTCCTCGCCGATCCCTCCGCTCGCGTCCGCCGCGCCGCGATCCAGCTCTTGGGTCCTCTCCCGGGGCCGGGGCTCGAGGACGCCCTGGTCGAGTTGGTGAGCGACGCGGAGCGGCCGCAGGAGGAGCGCTTGCTGGGCCTGGGGGCGCTGCGGCAGCGAGCGGCGACCGATCGGCGGGCGCTCGCGCGCCGCTTGCTCCCGCTGCTCCTGGATCCGTCCGCGGCCGTGCAGGCGCTGGCGCACCAGACGCTGGGCACCTTGACCGGGTCTGCGATCACCTCAGGCCTCGCTCCGCGCGAGCGCCACCAGGCCTGGGCGACGCTCCTCGAGGAGGCGAGCTGATGGCGAGCGGTGACCTGGGGGGGCGGCTTCTTCCTTTGGTGGCGGCCGGGGCGGTGGCGGTCGGCGTGGTCGTCGCGGCGTACCTGCTCGGCGCGCCGGTCGGGCCGACGGACCAGCTTCAGGCGGCGGGCGCTGCGCCCGCCAGCGACCCCCCGGGGAGCGGCGCGAGGACCGCTCCCACCCCGCCGGAGGAGCAGTGGGAGGCGGGGGCCGGCACGGTCCCCGCCCTGGTGGCCGAGCTGGAGCGGCTGCGCAGCGCGGAGGCGGACGTCGCGGCGCAGCGGGCGCGGGTCGAGGTAATCCGGAGGATCGGCGCCCTCGAGGGCGCCGAGGCGTCGGGTGCCCTGCGAGAGCTCCTGCACGGCGGGGCGGACTCCATGGAGCGGCTGGCGGCGGCCAACGTCCTTTGGGCGCGTGGAGAGCGGGAGGTCGTGGAGGAGGCGGCCAGGAGCGGCGACCGGGAGCTCCGGGCCAAGGTCCAGGCGCTGCGGGCGGCGTCGAAGTAGGAGCGCGGCCGCGGCGGCGCTACCATGCCGCCGTGGGAGTCCGACCGCCGAACCGCGCCCCTCTGCCTCCGGCCGAGCCGCTGCCGCACCTGCAGACCTGGACCCGCGCCACCTACCGCCCGGTGGCCCGGCTGTACTTCCGCATGGAGCACCACGGCGCCCACCACGTCCCGGCAGAGGGGGCGGCGGTGCTGATCGGCAACCACCCCAGCTACCTCGACCCGGGCTCGGTGGGCTTCGGCGTGGGGCGCCGGTGGATCACCTGGATGGCCTGGGACGAGGCCTTCAGCTGGCCCTTCGTGGGCCGGATCGTGCGCCGGCTGGGGGCCTTCCCCGTCAACCCCGACCGCCCCACCCCCTCCACCCTCAAGCTCGCCCAGGC
>JAWLGW010000100.1:0-11386 GCA_041690735.1 Planctomycetota bacterium | reverse complement strand
CCTCCCGGTAGTGGAAGGTGAGGGTGGGCCCCTTGTCCTCCACCCAGGCCCCGTCCTGCGCCAGGGGCGCCAGCGCCTCGACTGCGCGCGCCACGGCCTCGCGGTAGCCGGCGAGCTCGACCGGATGCAGGGCCAGCCCGGCGCCCTCCAGCTCGAGGCCGTGGTTGCCGGCGTACACCAGCCCCTCCACCCCCACCTTCGCCTTGACGTCGGCCAGGGAGCGCCCGCTCATGATCGCCACGTGGATCATGGGATGGGAGATGCACTCCTCGAGGACCTCGCGCACCTCCTGCGACAGCGACGCCTTGTCGGGGTGCGACACGATCGGGGTGAGGGTGCCGTCGTAGTCGAGGAACAGCAGCACCTCGGACTTGGTGAGGTCGTTGCGCAGCCAGGTGGCGAAGTCGACCTCGCCGATCGGCTGCAGCGGCGCGAGCGGCTCCTGCGCGGCGGCCAGCTGCGTCTCCACCCACTCGTGCACGTCGTGCTTCCGCTCCCGGTAGCGCAGGGCCGCCATGCGCGAGCGCCGCTCCGCGCGGTCCATGGTCAGCGCCCGCGCCAGCGCCGACGCGGTGCCGAAGGTGTCGTAGGGGTTGATCAGCAGCCCCTCGGGCATGGCCTCGGCGGCGCCCGCCAGGCGGGACATGACCAGGACCCCCGGGTCGTCGACCTGGCAGGCGACGAACTCCTTGGCGACGAGGTTCATGCCGTCGCGCAGGGGGGTCACCAGCAGGACGTCGGCGTCCCGGTAGTAGCCGGCCAGCTCGTGGGGCGGCAGCGAGCGGTACAGGTAGTGGATCGGCTGCCAGGCGGCGGTGGCGTAGCCACCGTTGACCCGCCCCACCAGCTCGTCGATCTGGCGCTTGAGCGCCTGATACTCCGCCACCGCCGCGCGGCTGGGGACGGCGATCTGCAGGAGGATCACCTTCTCGCGGTGCTCGGGGTGATGCTCGAGGAGCTGCTCGAAGGCCAGGATCCGCTGGGGGATCCCCTTGGTGTAGTCCAGCCGGTCGACCCCCAGCACGATCCGGTGCCGGTCGCGGTCAGGGGTCGGCGGCGAGGTCATGGCCAGCCGCTCGAAGCGGGCGAAGTCGATCCCCAGCGGAAAGGCCGCGGCGCGGATCACCCGCCCGCCGTACTCGATCAGGCCCTGGTCGCGGTCGACCCGGCAGGCGAGGAGGCGCTCGGCGCAGTTGAGGAAGTTGCGCACGTAGCCCTCGGTGTGGAAGCCGATCAGGTCGCAGGCCAGCAGCCCCTGCAGGATCGAGCGGTCCCAGGGGAGCAGGCGGTAGACGTCGTAGCTGGGGAAGGGGATGTGCAGGAAGAAGGCCACCCGCACCTCGTCCGCCAGCAGCTCGCGGATGCGCAGCGGCGTGCGCATGAGGTGGTAGTCGTGCACCCAGATCAGCGGCTCGCCCCGCCGCGCCGCCACCGCCGCCTCGGCGAACCGGGCGTTCACCCGCTCGTACACCTCCCACTCGGCGTGGTCGAACTCGGCCCGGTCGATGAAGAAGTGGAAGGTCGGCCACAGGCTCCGGTTCGACAGCCCCTGGTAGTACCCCTCGAACTCCTCCTCGTCGAGCGAGACGGGCGCCAGCCGGTAGGGCAGCCCCTCGCTGACCTCGTCGGCGTCGAGCTCGAGGTCGCAGCCGGGCCAGCCGATCCAGGTGCCGCCGCGCTGCCGCAGCACCGGGTCGAGGCCGCTCGCCAACCCGCCCGGCGAGAGCGCGCGCGCCAGCCCCTGGTCCCCTCGCGAGAACGAGAACGGCAGCCGGTTGCTCACCAGCAAGAAGGAGCCAGCGGCGGACGATCCCTGCGCGGGAGCCCCCGCCGCGGTCTCGGGGCTCGGGCGACTCACCGTAATCCCTCCTGGCCCGCCGCGGACGACGCCTGCGCCCGCTCGCCGACCGCTCTACCCTTCTCCCTGATCCGCCCGGCGGCTCGCCTCCAGCAACAGGCCCGTGATCGTGCCCGCCATGGTGGGCTGCCCCGGCTCGACATCCGACGAGAAGGTGTAACGCCCCTCGCGCAGGGTCAGCATGCGGATCGCTGCCTCTTCATCGATGTCGCTGCCGAGCACCGCGCGTACCGGTCGCCCCTGCTCGACGTGCAGGGTGCCCCGCACGCTCCCGGAGAGGATCTTGAGGGTGCCCGACTTGCGGTTGAACTCGATCCCCTGCAGCAGCTCGGCCAGGGACGCCTCGTGCAGGAAGCCGGTGGCGAGGGACGAGACCTCGATCACCTGCGTCCCCTCCATGTCCATCTCCTTGTTCAGCGAGGCGATGGAGTCGTTGGAGTGGACCTCGACCTCGTAGGGGCCGAAGCTGAGGACGTCGCCGGCCTTGAGCGCCCCCGCCGCGGTCCGCTTGCCGTTGAGGAAGGTCCCGTTGGAGGAGCCCTCGTCGGTGAAGTCGAGGGTCTTGCCGTGCGCCTTGATCACCGCCTGCAGGCGCGACACGCTCTTGTGGCGCAGGACCAGGTCGCAGTCGGGGCTGCGCCCGACGGTCACGGCCGCCCCCTGCACGATCGGCACCGGGTCGAGCGGCTCGCAGGCGAGCCAGGCCACCACGTTGCGCAGGTCGACGTTCGTGGCGTTGAGCTTGGAGGTGGGCTGCGCGGGCGCCTCGGCGCCGGCCAGCGGAGCCTTGCACGTGAGACACACGATGGCGCCCGCCGCGTTGCCGAACTTGCAGGCGGGGCAGGTGACCTGCGACATGCCCTAACGATACCAGGGTGAGGGCGCAGCGCGCGCCCGGGAGGCTGCCGGGCCCGAGCGGCGCCTGCGCGAGCGACGACAGCCTCCGCTCCCTCCCTACTCCCGGGCCAGCCGCTGCGTATGCCGAGTCTCGTCGGCCCGGCGGGAGTGCTCGAGGAGCGCGCCGGTGATCGTGCCCGAGAAGGTCGGGTCGCCCGACAGGGCGGCGCCCGCCGAGAAGGTGAACCGCCCGTCACGCAGGTCGAGCAGCGCCAGCAGCGCCTGCTCGTCCCGCAGGTCCCCCAGGGTGACCCGCTGCGGGCGGCCCTCGCGCAGCTCGACCCGCCCCCGCAGCTCACCCGAGACGACGGTCAGCACCCCCGAGCTGCGGTTGAACTCGATCTCTCGCAGGGTCTCGGCCAGGGGGACCTCGTCGATCAGGCCCGTCGCGACCGCGGTCACGTCGAGGGGCTGGGTCCCCTCGAGCAGGTCGGGGTCGGGGCGCCGGTCGCGCAGCTCGAGGTCGTAGGGACCGATCGCCAGCTCATCGAGGGACCGCAGGCTCGCCTGGCGGACCCGCTTGCCGTTGAGGAACGTGCCGTTGGAGGAGCAGTCCTCCACGGTCACCGCCCCCTCGAGCGAGACGCGCACCACCGCGTGCCGCCGCGAGACGCCGTGGTGGCGCAGCACCAGGTCGCAGTCGGACTGGCGGCCAATGCTGAGCTCTACGCCCGACGCCAGCGGGATCGGCGGGTGCGGATCGCAGCACAGCCAGGCCACGGCCAGCTCCGCGGCATCGGCGCTGAGGCGCGCGGTGGGCGGGTCGAGGGCCGCCGCCGGCTCGAGCAGGCGCTCGCCGCAGCCGCGGCAGCGGGTGGCGTCCTCGGGGTTGGCGTGGCCGCAGGCGTGCGGGACGAGGTGCATGCCCCTACGTATACCGGAGGCTCCGCCGAGGCTCGACCCTCGGAGTCGATCGGCGCGTCACGAGCCCCCCGCCGTGAGGACGACCTTCCCGAACACCTCCCCCGCCGCGAGCACCCGGTGCGCCTCGTCCGCCCGCGCGAGCGGGAGGCGCCGATCGACCACCACCCGCAGCGCTCCCGAATCCAGCGCCGGCCACACCTCGCGGCGGAAGGCGGCGATCAGCGCGGCCTTCCGCTCGGACGGCAGGGCCCGCAGGGTGCTGCCCACGACCTGGAGGCGCGCGCTCAGGAGGCGCATGAGGTCGAGCTCGGCCCGCCGCCCCCCCTGCAAGCCGATCACCACCAGCCGGCCGTCGGAGGCCAGCGCCCGCAGGTTCGCCTCCAGATACTTGGCGCCCATGACGTCGAGGATCAGGTGGACCCCGCCCGCTGCCCGGGCGAGGGCGGCGAAGTCCTCGGCGCGGTAGTCGATGGCCCGGACGGCGCCCAGGGCGCGGCACCGCTCGAGCTTCGCCTCGCTGGCGGTCGTCCACACCTCGGCGCCGAGCTGCGTCGCCAGCTGGATCGCCGCAGTCCCAACCCCGCCGCTCCCGCCGTGGACCAGGACCCGCTCGCCCGCCCGCAGCCCGCCCAGCCGCACCAGGTTCAGGTAGGCCGTCAAGAAGACCTCGGGCAGCGCCCCCGCGTCGGGCAGGCCGACGGCCGCGGGGACCGGGAGCAGGTGTGCCGCGGGGGCGGCGCACAGCTCCGCGTAGCCTCCGCCCGCCAGCAGCGCCATGACCCGGTCCCCGGCTCGCCAGGACCCCGCTCCGCGCCGGACGACCCCGGCCGCCTCCAGCCCCAGCAGGGGGCTCGCGCCGGGGGGCGGCGGGTACGAGCCCTGACGCTGCAGCAGATCGGCCCGATTGACCGAGGTGGCCGCCACCTCGATCAGCACCTCATCTGGCTGGGGCTCGGGATCGGGGGCGTCGGTCCACTCCAGCACTTCGGGGCCGCCGGCGCCCCGGCACACGATCGCGCGCATGAAGAGAGCTCCCCGTACGAAGGCCCGCGCCGGGCAGCGTCCCTGGTGAGAGCCGCCCGGCGCGGTGAAGGTTGTTCGGTCTAAGGACCCGTCGGCGCTTAAGCCGCCAACCCGACCTCATTTAGGTAGCTGCTACACATGACTGGATCACCTCCTTCACCGGGTTCCCTCGGCCAACCGCTTGCTACCTAGCAACGGTCCCGAGCGAGGGGGCCCGTCGCGCCACGTTAGCGCGAGACGAGTTGCGGCGCTCCGCGCGCCAGTGCTTCTGTAGCACTACCGGCTGACAGACCGGCGGAAGCAGTGTGACCGCGTCCCCGTCGCCACGCCAGGGACCGGGACGGCCATTCGGCAGAAGTCCCTAGGAGGCAATGGGTTGCGGCCGGGGATGCGACGTAAAGGAGCGGGCCCCTCCATCCGGACATGAATCGCACGTCGCGCGCTCCCGTCCTCCCTCGGCGAACGAACGCCTGCAGACGGTGGTGCGACGTGCTCCGCGGCCCCAGGATCGCTGCAAACCCCTTGGACGGCCTTCATTGGAGTCGTGCGGCGACCCGACCAATGGCTGGCCTGAACGGGCGCTGCTACTCTCGGAGCAGACGGAGGAAGGGCTAATCCAATGCTGGGAACGACGAGATTCACCGTCCTCGCTGCCCTCCTGTTGTTGAGCGCAGCCCCTGCCTCGGCAGACGAGGCATTTACCCCCTCGAACGAGCAGATCGACGAGGACCTCGACCGAGCGCTCGAGCAGGAGTACCAAGGGGCAGCCGAGGCTCCCCCGCCGCCGCCTCCCCCGCCGGACTACGCCGGTGAGGCCACTCGGGAGCGACGCGGCCTCGAGGTTCGCCTGGGCCTGATGGCGGCCTACTTCCACGCGTTCCTCAACGACGTGAAGATCAGCCGGGTAGACGACGGGCAGGGCGGCGGCGACATCGAGTTCGCGCGCTTCGACGCCGGCGACGACTCCCCGGGGTTCGAGTTCGACGGCGAGGGGACCGGGACCTACCGCGCCTGGCTCGACCTCGGCAAGTACATCTCCCTCACCGCCGGCGCCCGCTACGCGCGGTTCGAGGACACCCGCACCCTCTCCGCCGCCCCCGGCGGCACCCCAGGCTTCGACTACGGCGCCACCACCTTCCAGACCGGCGATCAACTGCGGGCGGAGTTCGCGATCCTGATCACCGATTACGACGTGGTGTTCAAGCCGCTCAACAACAAGTGGGTCACCATGGAGCTCAGCCTGGGCGGCCGCTACGTGCAGTGGAACACCGAGCTGACCGGCGAGTCGGGCCACGAGAAGGACCGCCTCGAGGCGGTGCTGCCCATGGTCGGCTTCGGCCTCACGCTGCGTCCGATCCAGGAGCTGTCGCTGTTCGGCCGGGCCCGGGTCGGTCACTTGAAGCTGGAGTACGAGGACGACGAGGACTCGGTGACGGTCGGCGAGAAGACCGAGCGCGAACACACCTCGCTGGAGGCCGACGTGGGCCTGTCGCTGATCTTCGAGGAGACGTTCGGCTTCATCGCCGGCTATCGGTTCGACTACATCGAGCTGTCGCGCCAGAAGGGCAACGACTCCGAGGGCGTGGAGGGTGTGGTCCACGGCCTGTATGGCGGCTTGATCGTCCAGTTCTGAGTCGAGAGCGATCGGAGCCGAGAGGAGGGGCGGCGCGCCGGCAGGTGCGCCGCCTCTCGCGTTGGTTGCCGTCGCGTCCGCCTGGCAGGTGGGTGCGGCCAGGCGGGCGGCGCCCTCCCCTCTACACCTTCGGCGGATCCTTCGCCTCACCGACCCCCGCGAACTGCTCCAGCAGCGGGTCCACCACCTCGGCCAGGTAAGCCCGCACCTGCTGCGGCGCCCGGCCGACCAGGGCCTCCGGGCGGGTGAAGGCCGCCAGCTCCTCGGCGCTCACGCCGAAGCGGGCGTCGGCCGCCACCCGGGCGCGGAAGGCGGCGGCGGCGTCGGCCTCCGCGCGGGCCGCGACCGCGTGCTCGCGCAGCGCCTCATGCAGCTCCTGTCGATCGCCGCCTCGCACCACGCCCCGCACCAGGAGCTTCTCGACCGCCAGGAAAGGCGCCTCCTCGGCCAGGCGCGCGGCGGTGACGCGCTCGTCGACCTCGAGGCCCCGGGCCAGGTCGACCGCCGCCCGCAGGGCGCCGTCGCACAGCAGGAACAGGTCCGGGATGGCCAGGCGCCGGGCGGCGCTGTCGTCGAGGGAGCGCTCCAGCCACTGGACCGCCGCCGTCTCCGACAGCACGTCGCGCTGCCGCACGATCAGTCGCGCCAGGGCGCAGATCCGCTCGGCCTTCATGGGGTTGCGCTTGTAGGGCATGGCAGACGAGCCGACCTGCCCCTCGCCGAAGGCCTCGCGCATCTCGCCGGTATGGCACAGCAGCCGCACGTCACGGCCCAGCTTCCCCAGCGTGATCCCGACCCCCGCCAGCACGTCGCCCATGCGGGCCTCGATCTTGCGCGGCAGCGTCTGCCCCGACAGGGCGACGCTGCCGGGGAAGCCCAGGCGCTGCGCCAGCCGGCGGTCCAGCTCCACCACCCTGGCGTCGTCCCCCAGCAGCTCGAGGAACGAGGCCTGGGTGCCGGTGGTGCCCTTGGCGCCGCGGCAGGGGAACAGCTCCAGGAACCCCTCCACGGCCTCGAGGTCCGACACCGCGTCCTGCAGCCACAGGGCCACGCGCTTGCCGACGGTGACCGGCTGGGCCGGCTGGAAGTGGGTGTAGCCGAGGGTGGGCCGGTCCGCCTCGCGCCGCGCCAGGTCGGCGAGGGCGCGGACCAGGTGCACCAGCCGGTCCCGCACCCCGACCAGCGCCCGCCGCTGGATCACCGCGTCGGCGTTGTCGGTCACGAAGCAGCTGGTCGCCCCCAGGTGGATCACCGGCGCGCCCTCGGGGCACGCCTCGGCCCAGGCCTTGATGTGCGCCATGACGTCGTGACGGGTCACCGCCTCGATCTCGGCGATCCGAGCGAGGTCGACGTGGTCGCGGGTCGCGCGGAGGGCGGCCACCTGCTCGGCGCGCACCGGCGCCCCCAGCTCGTGCTGGACCTCCGCCAGGGCGATCCACACGTCGCGCCAGGCGAGGGCTCGCTGGCGGGGAGAGAACAGGGCCGCCATGGCGCGGCCGGCGTAACGCTCGACGAGCGGGCTCAGGTAGGTCTCTGCCACGGCGCTCCTCCCTGTTGGGGCGGCCCATGTTACGGCCCGCCGGCGGGCCGGTTACACCTGGCGGCCACCGCACGTCCTCCGCGGCGCTCTGGTAGGCTCTCGCGCCCGAGGCGACAGGCGGCGCGGCCGCCCTCGTCGCTCGGAGCCCACCCCGTCGCCCCTACTGGCTTCGCCGTGCACGAGCTGGAACGAGAGGTCGTCCGCGCCTGGCGCGCCATGCTCCCCCGCGAGGGGGAAGGCGCGGCGCGGACCGTCGTGGTCGGCCTGTCGGGCGGCCCCGACTCGACCGCCCTCCTGGCGGCGCTGGCCGAGGCTCGCCAGAGCCTGGCGATCGACCCGCTGGCCGCCCACCTCGACCACGGGCTGCGCTCCGCCGAGGAGGCGGCGGCCGACGCAGCCGCCGCGGAGGCCCTCGCCGCCCGCCTGTCGGTGCCGCTGGTCACCGGCCAGGCCGACGCGGCGGCCGAGTCCCGCGGCTCCCTGGAGGCCGCGGCTCGCGCCGTGCGCTACCGCTTCCTGGGTGCCGTGGCGAGCGCGCGACGTGCGGTGGCCGTGGCGGTCGGCCACACCCGCGACGACCAGGTCGAGACGGTCCTCCTGCGCCTGGTGCGCGGGACCGGCGTGGCCGGGCTGGGCGGCATGGAGGGGCGTCGGCCGCTGAAGGAGGCGGGACCCGCAGGGATCCTGCTCCGCCCGCTCCTCGAGGTGAGCCGCGCGCAGGTGCTGCGCTACCTGGAGGCGCGGGCGCTGTCCTGGCGGGACGACCCCACCAACGCCGAGCGCCGCTTCCTGCGCAACCGCTTGCGGCACGACGCCCTCCCGGCCCTGCGGGCGGCCGCGGGCCGGGACGTGGACGGGGCGCTGCTGCGGCTGGCCGACCAGGCGCGCGCCGCCAGCGCCACGATCGACCGGCTGGCGGCGCGCCTGCTGCACGAGGCCGCCGACGGCCCCAGACGCTGGCGCCGGGCGCCGCTGACGGCGGCGGAGCCGGCGGTGCGTCAGCGAGCCCTGGTGGTCCTGAGCGGCTTCGCCGTCGAGGCGCGACACGTGGAGGCCCTGGAGCGGATCGCTCGCGCCGGACGGGGGGCGGTCGCGCTGCCGGGCGGAGTCCGGGTCGTGGCTGTCGCCGAGCACCTGCTGCTCGCCGAGACCGAGACCGAGACCGACCTCGAGCCGGCTCAGGGGTCCGACTCCGGAGCCGCCGCCCCGGTCCCCCTGGACGTCCCGGGGCAGGCCCACGACCCCCGGGCCGGACTGACCTTCACCGCCCGCCGCCTGCCCCGGTCCCGGGCTGGTGCCCCTGAAACGGCGAATCCGGCCACACACGCCCTGTTGGACGCAGATCGGGCGCAGGGGCGGCTCGAGGTGCGGCGCCGGCAGCCGGGGGACCGGTTCTGGCCCCTGGGCGCGTCCGGACACCGCACCTTGAAGCGCTTCTACATCGACAGGAGAATCCCGCGGTCCCACCGGGCCCGAGTGCCGGTCGTCACCCTCGACGGCCGGCCGATCTGGATCGTCGGCTACAGGATCGACGAACGACTCAAAGTGACCCCCTCGACCGCCGAGGTCCTCGAACTTCGAGCAAGCGACGCGGCGAGCGGGGAGAAGGAAAGCGGAACGTGAGCGACGAGAGCCCCACCACCGCCCAGACCGAGGAGCAGAGCACCTCGGCCGTGGCCGACGATCAGGTCGCGTCCAGCGACGCCCCCGAGGCGCCGGCTTCCGAGGCCGAGGCCGAGGCTCAGCCCGAGGCGCCGGCTTCCGAGGCCGAGGCCGAGGCTCAGGCCGAGGCTCAGGCCGAGGCTCAGGCCGAGGCTCAGCCCGAGGCCGAGGCCGAGGCGGAGCAGGCCCAGGTCGAGGAGCCGGTGAGCCCGAGCGAGAAGCGCCGCCGCAGCGGCGAGAACCGCTTCCTGGGCGCGATCGGCTTCGCGCGGGTGACCGAGAAGCTGAAGGACCACTGCCAGACTGCCCTGGGCAAGAAGGTGGTCTCGCGCATGAAGGTCCTGTACGAGGCGGACGCGATCCGCACCTGCCTCGAGCAGACCCGCGAGCTGATGCGCGTGGGGCGGACGCTCCCCCTCGGCGACGTGCACGACCCCGAGGTGCTCAAGAAGCGCCTCGAGGACCAGTCCCGCTCCCTCGACTCCCGTGAGCTGCGCAAGCTGGGCGGCACCCTGGCCGCGGCCCGTGACCTCCGGAAGTACCTGGAGGGCCTCAGCGACGAGCAGGCGCCGCGCCTGCGCGCCCTGGGCCAGCACCTCGACCCGGTCGACCCGCTGCTCGAGGGGCTGGAGCGGTCGGTCGGCGTGGACGGCGCCGTCCTCGACGCCGCGAGCGAGCGGCTGACCGAGATCCGCACCCGGCTGATCGACCTGCGCAACCAGATCTACGACGCGCTCCACGAGCTGACCAAGAAGCCCGAGGTCGGCCTGGCGCTCCACAACCTGCGTCCGGTCACCCGCAGCGGCCGGATCGTGTTCGCGGTCAAGGGGTCCAAGGCCGGCGACGTCGCCGGCAAGGTGATCAGCAAGGGCAAGGGCGGCGGGATCGTCTACGTCGAGCCCGAGGAGGTCGCCGCCAAGAACGACGAGCTGGCGCAGCTCCAGGGCGAGGAGAAGGCGGAGCAGGCCCGGATCCTCGGCGAGCTGACCGAGCTGTTCCAGTCGCAGTACGAGCGGATCGACCGCACCGCCGGGACCCTGGGCTGGATCGACTTCACCCAGGCCAAGGCCCTGTTCGCGGTGGAGCGCGGCTTCTGGGTGCCCACGATCACCGACGACGGGGTCATGCGCCTCGAGAACGCCTTCCACCCCCTGATCGCGCAGGCCCGCAAGAAGTCGGGCGCCGACGTCGTCCCGGCGACGCTCGAGCTGGGCGGCGAGCATGACGCCCTGGTGATCTCGGGCCCCAAGCAGGGCGGCAAGACCGCGCTGCTGCGGACCGTCGGCCTGTGCGCCGCCCTGGCGCAGTGCGGGCTGCCGATCCCGGCCGGCGAGCAGAGCCGCCTGCCGGTGTTCCAGCGCTTCTTCGCCGACATCCCCGAGGGGCGCGGCGGCCCGGCGGGTCGCTCGGTGTTCGCGACCCACCTCACCCGCCTCAAGGAGGTGCTGGCGGACGCCGACCGCGAGTCGCTGGTGCTGATCGACGAGCTCGGCAACGGCACCGAGCCCGCCGAGGCGGCGGCGCTGGCGCAGGCGTTCATGGAGCAGGCCCTGGCCAAGGGGGCCCGCCTGGCGGTCAGCACGCACCTGCTGGCGGTCAAGGAGCTGGCGCAGGCCGAGGCGCGCGCCGCCAACGCGGCGCTGGGGCTGGACGCCAGCGGTGAGCCGACGTTCCGCCTGACCCTCGGTCAGCCCGGGCGCTCCGCCTCGCTGGAGACGGCGCGCCGCCTGGGCCTCCCCGAGGACGTGGTGGGGCGAGCCGAGGCCCTCCTGTCGGACGCAGACCGCAAGGTCGACCACCTGGTCGCCGAGCTGCAGCGGCTCACCGCCGAGGCGCAGGCGGCGCAGGAGCAGGCCAAGGTCCTCGAGGCCAGCGCTCGCGCCGACAAGCAGGCCATGGAGGCCGAGCG
>JAWLGW010000099.1:0-11476 GCA_041690735.1 Planctomycetota bacterium | reverse complement strand
GGCGTAGTGGGAGCCAATGTTCATGCCCCCGGTGAGGGCCAGCCGGCCGTCGACCACGATCAGCTTGCGGTGGTCCCGGTTGAGGAGGCTGCGCCGCTCGCCCGGCCGGCGCTTCTCCACCAGCATGCGAGCCAGGGTGGCGGTGGAGCCGCCGCCGGCGACGCCCAGGGTGAGGCTGGCGAAGTCGGTGGTGGCCCGGACCACCGTCCGCTTCAGCGCGGGGCGCCACTTGTTGGTGATGATCAACTCCACCCCGCCGCGGCGCAGGCGGTCCTTGATCTTCCACCCGTGGCCGTCGTCGACCGGGATCCCGTCCACCAGCACCCGGACCTTCACCCCCTGCCGCGCCTTGCGGGCCAGGGCGTCCGCGATCGCGCGCCCGGCGTCGTCGTTCATCCAGCTGAAGGTCTGCATGGAGATCGTGCGCCGCGCGCTGGCGATCGCCGCGTGGATCGCCGGGTAGGCCTGCGGCCCGTCGATCAGCAGCCGCACCCGGTTGCTCTCGGGGGGCGGCGCCGTCCGACGCAGGGCGAAGGGCCACCACCGGTAGCCGCCCTGGCCCGCCTGCCCGCGGACCTCGAGGCCGCCCGTCAGGGTCACGTAGGCGTAGCGCACCACCGGCTCGGGCGCGCGGGCGTGGGGACCCAGGACCATGGCCCGCACCAGGCCCCGCCTGTCGACCCACTGCTCGCGGATCAGCATCTTGTCGCCGCTCACGGCGGCGACTCCCTCGCGGACCACGCGCTCGCCCCGCGGCGTCGTCACCTGCCGCAGGGTCCGGTAACGCCCCTCGGCGTCGCGGCGGATCTGCAGGGTGCCCCGCTCGACGCCCTTGGGGGTCTCCTCCCGCAGGCTCCAGGTGCCGAGGACGTCCTGCTGTGCGACGGCGGCAGGCGCGAGGCTCAGGGTCAGGGCCAGCGCCAGCAGCGCCGTAGAGATACCTCTCATGATCTTCCTCCCGATCGGTGTCGGCAGGAGCGATCGCAAGGGGCACGCCGCCACTAACTCGTGCGACGCCAACGACGTAGCACAGCCCCGCGTCGGGTTGGCCCGACGGCGTCCGGCGGCGCTGAAAAGAGTCGTTAAGGAGTCGGCTGCACCGCCGCCCGCAGGGCGGCCAGCTCGCCGCTGTCGAGCCACACCCCGCGGCAGTCGGGGCACAGGTCGATCGGGACCGGCGTGCCGGGGTAGGGCAGCTCGACCATGGACTGGCCCGGGCAGCGCACGCAGGCCAGCTCGCTCGACCCGCCGTCCTTCGCCCGGACCTTGCGCGCCACGCCCAGCACCCGGGTCAGGTCGCCGCTGTCGAGCCAGGTGCCGCCGCAGCCGACGCAGCGCTCCACCCGGGCGCCGCCCTCGCCGTCGGGCTGGAGGCGCTCGCCGCAGCGGGGGCAGGCGGCGCGCGCCACCGCGCCTCGATCGAGGTCGTCGAGGATCTGCGCCGCCCGGTCGCTGAAGCTGGCCTGCTCGCTGGGCATGAACTTGGCGAGGTCTTTCTTGAGCGCCTCGAGCTCGCCCGCGTCCAGCCACACCCCGCGGCACTCGGGGCACACGTCGACGTCGACGGTGGTCTCGGGGAAGGGGAGCTCCACCAGGCCGTCGCCGCAGCGAATGCAGGCGACGTAGGACGGCTTGCCGCGCTCGGTCTCGATCCGGCGGTAGAAGCCGAGCATGAGGGTCAGCTCGCCGGCGTCGAACCACATGCCGTTGCAGCCCGAGCACACCTCGACGACCTCGCCTTCGCGCTCGACGTGCCACAGCTTGGCCTTGCACTTGGGGCAGGAGAAGCGCTGCTCGCCGGCGACCTCCGCCTCGCTCAGCAGGGCCGCGGCCCGCTCGGACAAGGAGCGGCCGTCCTCGGCCTCGCCCGACCCCACCAGCTCCGCCACCCGCTCGCGCAGGAGGTGCAGCTCGCCGTCGTCGAGCCACACGCCCTGGCAGCGCGGGCAGCAGTCGAGCTCCACCTCGGTGCCGGGGAAGCGCAGCTCGCGCATCTCGATATCGGAGCAGCGCAGGCAGAACACGCCCGAGGCGCCGCCGGCGTCGGTGTCGAGGCGGCGGTACAGCTCGAGCATGACCGTCAGCTCACCGGGGTCCAGCCACAGCCCGCGACAGGCCGAGCACAGCTCCACCGTCATGCCGCCCCGCTCCACGTGCAGGAGCTTGCCCGCGCACTTGGGGCAGCTCTGCTCGCCGCGCTCGACCTTCATTCCCCCGCCCTCCTCGCGATCGCTCCAGCGTCGTTCGCCGCCGGCCCGCGCGCAAGCGCGTCCGTGGGGCCGGACGTTGCGAGGAGTGCCCCCGGTGCGACAATCGACGCCATGACCGTCCCCACCTCCCCCAGCCCCACGGCCCACGAACCACGGCCCCAGCCGCGCCCCGAGCCGCGCCCCCAACCTCGCCGCCGCCTGCCGACCTGGATCAAGTCCCGCGTCCCTGGCGGCGCCGAGTACGCCCGGGTCAAGTCGCTGCTGCGCGAGAAGAAGCTGGCGACGGTGTGCGAGGAGGCGCGCTGCCCCAACGTGCACGAGTGCTGGGGCGGCGGCACCGCCACCGTCATGCTGCTGGGCGAGATCTGCACCCGCGGCTGCCGGTTCTGCGCGGTCAAGACCATGAAGCGGCCGCCGGCCCCCGACCCCGACGAGCCCGAGCACCTCGCCGAGGCGATCGCCGCCCTGGGGCTGACGTACATCGTGCTCACCATGGTGGACCGCGACGACCTGCCCGACGGCGGCGCGGACCACGTGGCCCGCGGGATCGAGGCCCTCCACCGCCGCCAGCCCGGCCTGCTGGTCGAGGCGCTGGTGTCCGACTTCCGCGCCGACCGGGCAGCAATCGAGCGGGTGGTCCGGGCCCGGCCCGAGGTGTTCGCCCACAACGTCGAGACGGTGGAGCGCCTCACCCCCACCGTCCGCGACCCGCGCTGCAGCTACCGCCAGAGCCTCGACGTCCTGGCCGAGGCGAAGCGCCTGCGGCCGGACGGCCTCACCAAGACCTCGATCATGCTGGGCCTGGGCGAGACCGAGGCCGACCTCGAGCGCTGCTTCGCCGACCTGCGCCAGGTGGGCGTGGACGTGCTGACCCTGGGCCAGTACCTGCGCCCCACCAGCAAGCACCTGCCGGTGGACCGGTTCGTGACCCCTGAGGAGTTCGAGGCCCTGGGCGAGCGCGCCCGCGCCTTCGGGTTCGAGTACGTCGCCTCGGGGCCGCTGGTACGCTCGTCGTACCGCGCCGGAGAGCTGTTCCTGGAGAAGCGCCTCCGCGGTCAGGGCTAGTGTCCTGACACTGAAGTCCACCGTCTAATCCATTGATTCGGAAGAATCGAACCGCAGAGATCGCAGAGAACGCAGAGATTCGCTGAGGCCTTCCTCTGCGCTTCTCTGCGTTCTCTGCGCGCTCTGCGGTTGATTCCTCAGAGTTGTAAGGCGCACTTCGTTGTCAGGACACTACGGCCGCGGCACCCGCACCGCGGCCAGCCCCTCCGAGAACGACTGCGCCTCCTCGTAGGCGGCGTCCCACGCCGGACGACCGTCGGGCCCCACGAAGCTCCACACCCGGTCGCCGCCGACCGAACGGGCCACGGCGCACAGGCCGCCCTGGAAGCCCTCCCGGGCGACGTCCGCGAGCTGGGGGGCGATCTTCTGCTGGCCCGCGAGGTCGACGAAGCCCCACCCGGCGTCGGTGTTCACCGCCGCCAGCCCCTCGGAGAAGGGGCGCGCCCAGCGGTAGCGCTGCTCGTAGGGCAGGCTCCCCTCTCCGTCCACGAAGGCGTACCCCTGGGCCGCCTCCACCGCGCACCGCCCCTGGCGAAAGGGGGTCGCGTCGCCGAAGCGCGGCTCGAGCAGCCAGGTGCCGTCACGCCGGATCACCCCCCACCGCCCGTCCTGGCGCACGGCGGCGAAGCCCTCCGAGAACGGCTGCGCCACCTCGAACCGGGGCTCGATCGCCCAGGTGCCGTCGGGCTTGGCGTAGCCCCACCGCCGCCCGCCGACCTGCACCGCCAGCAGGCCTTCGGAGAACCGCCAAGCGGTGGACCACCGCTCGGGGTCGTCGAGGTCGGTGGCCGGCGCCCGCACCACCTTGCCCGCGCGGTCGATCAGGCCGAACGAGTAGATCGTCTGGCCAAGGCTGATCCGGCTCGAGGTCGTCCCGACCGAGCGGCCGACCACGGCGCGTCCGTCAGCGAAGGCGTGCGCCCGGTGCCAGGTCGGCTCGATCGCATAGGTCTTGCTGCGATCGAGGAAGCCCCACCGGCCGTTGACCGGCTCCTGCACCGCCGCCAGGCCGGCGGCGAAGTCGCTGACCGCGAGGAACCGCGGCGGGATCGCCTCCCTCCCCTCGCTGTCGACGAAGCCCCACCGGTGGCCGACACGCACCGCCGCCAGTCCATCGGAGAAGGGACGCGCCTCGTCGAACGGCCCGGGGATCACGACCTCGCCAGCCCGGTTCACGAACGCCCAGCAGGTGGTCGCCTCCTGGCGCGCCTTGGCCCACATGCCGGCGCCGATCAGGCCCACGAAGGCCAGGAACACCAGCATGCCGCAGCCGAACAGCGCGTACACCAGCGGGCCTGGCTTGCTGGCTTCGCCCATGGGTCCCTCCTCAGGCTCGAGGCTAGCGGAGGTGCGAGCAGGCCGAAAGCGCTACTCGCCCACCTCGTCCAGCGCCATGTCCGGCAGCGGCAGGCCGGCGGCCGCCTCCGCTGAGGCCGCCGCCGCGAAGCCTTCGCGGGCTCGGGCGGCGGACGCCTCCAGGGTCTCGAACACCACCCGGGCGCCGTGCTCGGCCCGGAGCTGCTGGATCGCGGCGGTCACCCGCTCGGCGTATCGATCCGCCGTCTCGAGGTGGAAGCCCACGTGCACGAACACGTCGCGGCGCGGGTCGGCGCGGAAGCGCCGCACCGCCCGGTCCACGTGGGCGACCATCTCCTCGGCGGTCACGTAGTCGGCCAGCGCGCAGGTGTCGGGCATCTCGAGCACCTCGCCGGCCGAGGTCTCGATCGTGAACGGCTGCCGCTCCTCGGTGACGCCCGGCCACAGCTCCCGCATGCGGTCGCGCAGCGGGCTCCCCGAGAGCTCCTCGTGCCAGGCGCAGTCGGTGGCCGAGCTGTCGACGTGGAAGCCCTCCGCCCGGATCGCCTCCAACACCGCCGGCCCCGCCAGCCAGCCGCCGGCCCGAAAGGAGCGCGACAGGGGGAAGGCGGCCTCCTCCAGCAGCCGCCGCGAGGTGCCCACGATCGCCCGCAGCTCCATGGGCGAGTACGCGCCCAGCATGACGTCATGCCCCTCGTCGGGGCCCAAGGAGGTCGAGACCCGGCGCGGCGGCTGGTTCCAGAAGGTGGGCGAGCGGCGGTAGGCGACGCCCGAGCGCTCCACCAAGCTGCGCCAGGCGTGCACGTGCAAGCCGGTCTCGTCGCCCGGCCGCAGGGCGCGCCGGATCTTGGCTGCGACCTCCTCGGCCTGGGCCTGGGGCTTGGTGAGGTAGGCGGCGTTGAGGAAGTGGGTCAGCGGCACGCCCGGCAGCGCCTCGCGCAGGCGCTCGATCGCCCGCAGGTTCGCCTCCTCGAGGTCGCGCCCCTCCCAGTCGACGCTCACCGCCACCCGCACGGCAGGTCGCGAGGCGGCGAGCAGCACCTCGCGGCCCAGCGCGACCGCTGCGCCGTCGGCGAGGATCCGATAGCGCCCGCGCAGGCCGCGGGGGCCGCGCTGGTAGCGGGCCGAGAACACGCGCTGGGCGCCCTCAGCCCCCTCGAGCACGCCGACCATGCCGCGCCCCGCCAGAAGCGGCGCCTCGAACAGGTATCCGCCGGGCACGGGGCGCAGGACCCCCCGGACCGTGGTGTCGCCGTCGCTGCGGGCCAGCACCAGGTCGCTCCCCTCCGCCTCGATCGTGGCGTCGCCCCACACCGTCTCGCTCGCGCCGTGGGTCGCGCGCCGCTCGCCCTGCAGGGTGTAGCGGCCCGCGAGGTCGTCCGCGCGCCCGAGTGAGGCGGTCGCCAGGACCAGCAGCAGCGCCCACGAGCGCGGAGCGAGGGGCATGGAGTCCTCCCAGGCGCCGGCCGCCCTCTCGCGAGAGCCCCCGGCTCCTTCCTTCCGCGGGGCCTCAGCGCAACGGGGGGACCAGCCGTAAGCACCCCGGGAGCAAGGCGCCGCGGGCGGGACGAAAGGGGACTGAAACGGTAACGCTGCTCACGCCCGGAGTGAAAAGATGGGGGAGGCGGGGGGCGGCCGATCAGCGAGCGCGCAGCTTGATCACCGCTCGCCCCAGCATGCCCAGACCGACGGCCACCACGACGGCGCCGACGCCGATCCCGCGCCCTGGCTGGTGCACGCCGATCGTCGCGCCCTGCTCCGCCGCCGGCCACAAGAAGGCGATCAAGCCGCCTCCCGCCACCACGCAGAACAGCCCGGCGACGAGGTTGAAGGTGGTGTTCCAGCGCACGCCGTCCACGCCTCGAGCGTAGCGGGGTGAACGCGGCACCTCAAGAGCGTTGCTCCCAGGGGGCGGAGCCCCCCGCGAACCAATGGCGGTGGCCCGCTCTCCCTTCGTGTGGTGAACTTGGGACCCCTAGCCGAGATCCCCGGAGGGCTCCCGATGCCGACGATGACCCTGATCCAGGCGGTCACCGACGCCCTGCGCACCGAGATGCGCAGCAACCCCGACGTCGTCGTCCTCGGCGAGGACGTGGGCCGCAACGGCGGCGTGTTCCGCGCCACCGACGGCCTGCAGGCCGAGTTCGGCGAGGACCGGGTCATGGACACGCCCCTGTCCGAGACCGGGATCATCGGCGCCGCCATCGGCATGGCGCTGTACGGCATGCGCCCGGTGCCCGAGATCCAGTTCCTCGACTTCATCTACCCGGCCTTCGACCAGATCGTGTCGGAGGCGGCCAAGATGCGGTATCGCTCGGGCGGCGAGTACTCCACGCCCATGGTGATCCGCACCCCCTACGGCGGCGGGATCAAGGGCGGCCACTACCACAGCCAGTCGACCGAGGCCTACTTCACCCACACCGCCGGGCTCAAGGTGGTGATCCCCTCCACGCCCCACGACACCAAGGGGCTGCTCCTGTCCTGCATGCGCCAGAACGACCCGGTGCTGTTCCTCGAGCCCAAGGCCCTGTATCGCAAGGCCAAGGGCGAGGTCCCCGACACCGACTACACGATCCCGCTGGGCAAGGCCGAGGTCCGCCGGCAGGGCACCGACATCACGTTGATCGCCTGGGGCGCCATGGTGCCGGTGTGCCTCGAGGCGGCCAAGCGGGCCGACGACGACGGGATCTCCTGCGAGGTCCTCGACCTGCGCACCCTGGTCCCCCTCGACGAGGAGGCGGTCCTGGAGAGCGTCAAGAAGACGGGGCGCATGATCGTGGTCCACGAGGCGCAGCGCACCTCGGGCTTCGGCGGCGAGCTGGCCGCCCTGGTGGCCGAGAAGGCGCTGGAGTACCTCGAGGCGCCGATCCAGCGGGTGACCGGCTTCGACACCCCCTTCCCCTACACCCTGGAGGACGTGTACATGCCCGACCCGGACCGGGTCCTGCGGGCGATCCTCCAGACGCACCGCTACGTGAGCTGAACGGAACGCCACCATGGCCGAACGCTACGACGCCGTCATCATCGGCGCGGGGCCCGGGGGCTACCCCGCCGCCATCCGCCTGGGTCAGCTGGGCAAGAAGGTCGCGATCGTCGAGAGGGGCGACGTGGGTGGGGTGTGCCTCAACTGGGGCTGCATCCCCTCCAAGGCGGTGATCCACGCCGCCGAGCTGCGCGAGGAGATGCGCCACGCGTCCGACTTCGGGATCGGCGGCGGCGGCGAGGTGCCGGTCGACGTGGCCAAGCTGCGCGGCTGGAAGCAGGGGATCATCAAGAAGCTCCACGGCGGGATCGGCCAGCTCTTCAAGGCGAACGGCGTCACCCTGATCAAGGGCACCGGCGCCCTGACCGGGCCCACCGCGGTGCGGGTGGAGAAGGCCGAGGGCGGCGGCACGCAGGAGCTGACGGCCGACAGCATCATCGTCGCCACCGGCGCCCGCCCCTTCGAGCTGCCCTTCCTGCCCCGCTCGCACCCCCGGGTGTGGACCAGCGAGGAGCTGCTGGAGCTGGAGGAGATCCCCCGGCGCCTGGCGATCGTGGGCGGGGGCGTGATCGGCCTCGAGTTCGGCTGCGCAATGGCGAAGCTGGGCAGCGAGATCACTATCATCGAGCTCACGCCGCAGCTCATGACCGGCACCGACCCCGACCTCCTCCGCCCGGTCATGCAGAAGCTCAAGAAGGCCGGCGCCACCGTCCACCTGGAGGCCAAGGCCACCGGCATCACCGACGGCCCCGACCACGCGACGCTGCACGTCGAGACCAAGAAGGGCAAGGTCGACGTGGCCTGCGACCGGGTGCTGGTCGCCATCGGCTTCCGCCCCAACAGCGAGGGGCTGGGCCTGGCGGATGCCGGGGTGAAGGTCGACGAGCGGGGCTACATCCCGGTCGACCCCGAGTGCCGCACCAACGTGCGCTCGGTGTTCGCGATCGGCGACGTCACCGGCCCGCCCTTCCTGGCCCACCGGGCCACCAAGCAGGGGGTCGTCGCCGCCGAGGTGATCGGCGGCCTGCCCGCCATGTGCGACTTCCAGGCCATGCCGGCCGGCGCCTTCTGCGACCCCGAGGTGGGCACGGTGGGCCTCTCGGAGCAGGCGGCCAAGGAGGCCGGCCACGACGTGCACGTGGGCGTGTTCCCCTACGTCGCCCTGGGTCGGTCGCTCGCCCACAACGCGCCGGCGGGGCACGTCAAGGTGATCGGCGACAAGCAGACCGGCCTGCTCCTGGGTGTGGGCGCGGTCGGCATGCGGGCCAACGACCTCCTGGCCGAGGCGGCCCTGGCGATCGAAATGGGCGCCCACGTGGAGGACCTGGCCCTCACCGTCCACACCCACCCCACCTTCAGCGAGGCGCTGATGGAGGCGGCGGAGGACTTCCTGGGCCACGCGATCCACGTGGCCCGCAAGAAGCGGTAGCGCTACCAGCCTGGCACACGCCAGGGCGCCAGCCACACCTCGATCGCGCCGTCCGAGAAGCCGAACGCGAGCAGCACGCCGTCGGGGCTCAGCGCCAGGGAGCGCGCCGCGGGTCCCGGCACGACGGTCCGCTCCAGGGCGTCAGCGCTCCGCCGCCGGATCGGGATGCGGTGGCGCGGCGCGTCGGGCCGCGCCACCTCCCAGACCGGTGCGAAGGGCGGGCCCTGCTCGGGGAGCCCCTCCTCCTCGCGCGCGTGTTGCCCGGCGGTCGCGCACAGGTAGGCCCCGTCGGGGCTGGCCACCAGGGCGGTGACGGAGACCGCCAGCGCCTTGTCCTGGCCGTACCGCGAGACGTCGGTCGGCCAGGCGCGAGCGTCCACCAGGCTCGCCGCCACGCCGCCGCGCCCGAACAGCAGGACCTGGCCGCCGCCGGTGCCGACCGCCCCGCCGTCGCCGCAGGGCGTCATGCGGTGCGGGGTCCCCGCGAGCCGCCGCGACCACCGTGGCGCGGTCGCGTCGCGCAGCGACCAGCAAGCGAGCTCGGGCGCCTCGTCCGCCGCTTGACCGGTGCCCACCACCACCGTGTCCGGGTCGAGGAACAGCGCGGAGTAGGCGGGATCCGGCAGCGGACCGAGCGTCGCGAGCGCCTCGCCGTCGGCGACCCGGAGCACCCGCAGCGCGCGCCCGGATCGGACGAGGACCCGCTCGCCCTCCGGTGACGCAGTCAGCACCGCGAGCCCGTGCTCGGACGGGCCCCCAGGGAGGAGCACCCTCCGCTCCTCCCACACCGGCGGCGTCCCCGGCAAGGTCGCGACCGCCAGGCGGCCCTCCACGGTCCAAGCCACCCGAAGGGGGCTGCCGCCGAGCGGCGCGGCGTCCCACATCAGCCCGGGCAACTCCGTGGGCAGCGGGCCGGCCTCGACGTCGAGCAGGCGCGGCGGCGCGGCGGCGGCCCGACCCGCCACGAAGGACAGCAGGAGCCGGTCGTCGAGGAAGCGCAGCGTCGGCTCCTCGGTCAGCGGATCGGCAGCGTGCGCGGTATTCCACAGGGGTCGGCTCAGGAATCCGCGCAGCTCCCGCTCCACCCACGCGCGATCGCTGCCGGTCAGCGTGGGAAGGAGCGCCAGCGCCTCACGCACCCGCCGCACCCGCTCCGGCCCCTCGCTCACCCCGGAGGCTCGCTCCCGCAGCCAGCGCAGCGCCTCCGGCACGACCGCGCGCTGCCCCACTGGCTCCGGCGCAGCGGGCGGCCGCGAGCGCGCGCCCGGCGGCGGGTCCCCCTCGCGCCCGGCCAGGAGCAGCCCTGCGACACCCACCGCCAGGCCGAGGGCCGCGACGACGACCGCGAGAGGCCAGACACGGCGCCGAGGGCGCGACGCTGCACCGGCCGCCTCCCGCAGCGCCGCAGCGAACGCCGCGGCCGAGGGGAACCGCGCGCCGGGGTCCTTCGCCAGCGCGCGCCGGACCGCCGCCACCACCGCCGGTGGCACGCCCAAGGCCTCCAGGCGCGCGAGCGGCGGCGGCTCGTTCATGACCGCGGCGATCGTCGCGAACACTCCTTCGCCGCGAAACGGCGGCGCCCCGCACAGGGCGGCGAACAGGGTCGCCCCCAGGCCGTACACGTCGGTCCGCTCGTCCAGGCTCGCCGCCTTGGCTCCCTCCGCCTGCTCGGGCGCCATGTAGGCGGGCGTCCCCAGCAGCGTCCCCGTCTCGGTCAGGCTGCGGGCGTCCGCGGTGCGGGCCAGGCCGAAGTCGAGCAGCACCGGCCGCCCGTCCGGGCGCACGATCACGTTGTCGGGCTTGAGGTCGCGGTGCAGCACCCCCCGCGCGTGGGCGGCGGCGACCGCGTCGGCCACCGCGGCCAGCAACCCGCACGCCTCCTGCCAGGGCAGCCCCTCCCCCGCGGCCCGCCGCCCCAGCGGCTCACCCTCCACGTACTCGGTCACCAGGTAGGGCGGCCCGTCCCCCGGCTGCTCGAAGGCGTGCACCCGCACCACCCCCGGGTGCTCCACCCTCGCCAGCGCCTGCGCCTCGCGCGCGAACCGCGCCACCGCGTCGTGGCTGATCCCCGTGAGCAGCTTGACCGCCACCGGCCGCGGCAGGTCGGGATGACGCGCCAGGTAGACCGCGCCCATGCCGCCGCGCCCGAGCAGGCGCTCCACCAGGTAAGGACCGATCCGCTCCGGCTCCGCCACGAAGCTCACCGTATCGCGCCGAGGCGCCCCCGCGCGACGCCTCAGCGCGCCGCCCACACGCCGACCTCGCCGCTCGCGAAGCTGACGGCGACCAGCCGCCCGTCGGGCGACACGAGCACGTCCTGACCCGGCTCGAACAGGTCGACCCCCGACCGCTCCTCACCCGAGGAGACCGCCCACACCCGCAGACGGCTGTCGCCCTTGCCCAGGGAGTACAGGCTGCGCCCGCTGGGGTCGAAGGCCCGCGCGCGCACGAGGTCGCGGTGCGGGCCCCCCC
>JAWLGW010000098.1:0-11493 GCA_041690735.1 Planctomycetota bacterium | reverse complement strand
CGCGGTGGACCGGGACGTCGCCGACGGGGAGGTGATCGACCTGCCCGCGGACCGACCGGGCGCGCGGCCGCGCCGCCTGACGGCGCACCTGCTCGAGGGGCACGCCGACGGACACCTCGTGTTCCACGAGGAGGTCACGGGGACCGTGATCGCCGGGGACATGGTGGCCGGCGTGGGCACGATCCTGATCGATCCGCCCGAGGGCGACATGGCCCGCTACCTCGAGTCGCTGCGACGCCTCGAGGCTCTGGCCCCCGCGATCCTCTATCCGGCGCACGGCCCGCCGATCGGCGACCCCGCGGGCGTGCTCGACTTCTACATCGCCCACCGCCTCGAGCGCGAAGGCAAGGTGCTCGCCGCCCTGCAGGAGGCGGGCGAGCCGCGGGCGGTCGAGGACCTGGTGCCCCGCGCCTACGACGACAAGCCGCCGCAGGTGTTCCCCCTGGCCCGCCGCGCCGCCCTGGCGCACCTCCTCAAGCTGGAGGCGGACGGCGCCGCGGTCCGCCACGGCGACCTGTGGTCCCTCCGGTGAGCTGAGCCCTTCGTGCCGTGCCCGGGCACGGACACGAAGTCGGCGTCAGTGGTTGAGCGCGGTCGTCCGGGAGCAACTCTCCGACGCCGCCTAAGGGAACGACCGAGACCCCCGAGGGCCTCCCCTGAAGTCGATCGCCTAAAACATTAGACCCCTGCCTGCGACGGGCTTCGCCGCGTGCAGGGGGCAACAGGTGCGCACCGACGCCCATGAGGGATCACCCGACGCGCTATCGGGGGGGGCAGGCAAGCGCCCTAGTGTCAAAGACTTCATTGTTGCACGCCGCGGATTGATCTACCCTGAACGGCGCGAGGGCGGGGGCAGCGCTCGCTGTATGGGGTTCGACGTGCACTATCGTGCGGTGATGGGCGCGGCGGCGCTCGCTCTGTGGTGCCTGTCGGCGCGGGGCGAGGACGCGCCGACGGGAGGCGCGGCGCTGGCCGCCGCGATCGAGGCGGGAGCGGTCGACGCGGCGGCTGCGGCCGCGGCGGTGGACCGCCTCTCCGTGGGCCAGCGCGACCTGTTCGTGAGCTGGGCGACGGCCCGTCGGCGCGCCGGCGAGCCGTGGCGTCGGCTGGGTCCGTCGCTGGCGCGGCTGGGCACGCGTCGCGCGGCCGCCGAGCTGGGAGCGGTGGCCTGCTCCCGCGCGGAGGCGGCGCGTTCGGCGGTGCATGGGCTCGGCGCCATGCCCTTCGCCCTGTCGGTGCGCGAGCTGCTGGCGGCGCTTCGCGGCGAAGCCCGCAGCGCCCGGGCCCTGGCCCGCCGGACCCTGGTCGCCCGCATCAGCGGGACGGCCGGCGCCTTGCCGCTGCTCGAGCACGCCCTCGGCGACCCGACCCTGAACGCGCCCGCGGGCGAGGTGGCCGGCGCCGTGGCCGAGGCCGCCGCGGCCGCCCCCGACGCGCAGCCGTTCCTGGTCGCCCACTTGCTGCAGTCCCCGACCGCCGCGGGGGTGGCGCAGGGGCTGGCGGCGCGGGCGGAGCGCGAGCGGCAGGAGCTGAGCGCGCACGAGGCCGCCGAGCGCCGCGCCCGCTACGCCGATCGCCTGGCGGAGCTGGCCCGCGCCTTCGCGGCCCCCGCGGGCGAGGGCGACGGCGACGCGCCGGTGCACGCGGCGGTGTTCCGGGCCCTGCCGGCCCTGTGCGACGAGCTGCCGATCGAGTGGAGGGAGCCCCTGCTGTCGGGCCTCGAGCACGAGGGGCGAGGCGTGCGCGACGCCGCCTGGGCCGCCCTGCGCGCGCTGACCGGCGCCTCGCTGCCGCAGGCGCGGGGAGCCTGGGAGCGCTGGCTGGCGCGCGAGGACGCGGAGGGCGACTCGTGAGCGGGCGAGGTCGCGGCCGCCGGACCTTCTCGTTGATCGAGCTGGTGGTGGCCACCGCGGTGCTCACGGTGGCGCTGCTGGGGGTGCTGGCGGCGGTGGCCGCCGCGGGCCGCGCCCGGCAGGTGACGGGCGAGACCGAGGCCGCCACCCGCGCCCTGCAGGACCTGTCCGAGGCGCTGCGCGCCCTCGGGCCCGCGGCGGCGGTCGACGCCGCGCAGGCCGCCCCCGGGTGGCGGCCGCTCGACCCGGCGGACGTGGCGCCAGGCGGCCCCTTCGCGGGCCTGCCCACCACCACCGAGCGGCGGGTGGAGGTGCTCGACGAGGCGGCGGCGACCGCCGCGCTGGGCCTCGCCGCGGCGCCCCTCGACCTCGACCGGGACGGCACGCCGGGGGAGGAGGGCGCCGACTCCGCCGTCGCCGACTACCGGATCGCGCCCCTGCGCCTCTCCGTCCGCTGGCCGCAGCCTGGCGGGGGGGCCCGCCAGCTCGACACCTTGACCGTGCTGTACCCCAGGGAGGCAGGCGAATGAGGCGCCGCGACCCCACGCCCCGCGCCCGGGGCGTCACGCTCCTCGAGGTGGCGGTCTCGGTGGCCCTGCTGGGGCTGCTCATGGGCCTGGCCCTGGGCTCGTTCGCCAACGTGCAGCGCGACGTCGGCGACGGCCTGTCCATGGCGGATGCGGCCGCCCAGGCGAACCGGGTGGCCAAGGAGCTCCACCGCCAGCTCTCGGCCGCCGGCGGCCACACCCTGTCCGGCTCGGACCGCTCGCCCACCAGCGCCTTCACCTCGGTCACCTACCGCCCGGCGCTGGGCTTCGACTTCGCCGAGCGCGGCGCGCGGTGGGGCCCCACCCGCGAGGTCCGCTTCGAGCTGGACGAGGCCGGCCCCGACGGTCGGGACGACGACGGCGACGGCCTGGTCGACCAGGGGCGCCTGGTCCTGTACGAGGACGGCCGCCTGCTCGTCACGCTGCTGCACGACGTGGCGGCCGACGGGGTGGCCTTCGCCTTCGGCCCCGTCGGCGGCGGTCAGACCGCGGGCGAGGGGGACGGCGAGCTGCGGGTCCGCTTCGTGCGGCTCCAGCGGCTGCCGAGGGACGGCGACGTACACCGGGAGCGGCGCGACATCCGCGTGGCTCTGCGCAACCGGTGAGGCAGGGGGAGGAGGTAGCGCAATGAGACATCGCTCGAGGGGCCCGCTGCTGGGGGCGGACCCGCGTCGCGGCACGGCCCTGCTGTTGGTCGTGATCGTGACCCTGATGCTGCTGGGGCTGGCCGCGGCCACCCTGTCCACCACCTCGATCCGCAGCCGGGCCGCCGTGTCGGACCGGCTCCGCCTGGAGGCGCTGGACGCCGCCGAGGCCGGGGTGGCGCTGGCCCTGGAGCGGATCGTCGAGAGCGAGGGGCGCGCCCTCGACCCCGACGACGAGGGCTCGATCACCGCCGCCCCGCTGGTGATCACCCTCGCCGGCGGCGCGGTGACGGTGGAGACCGAGGAGCTGGGCTCGAACGGCGAGGACGACGACGGCGACGGCGAGGTCGACGAGGAGGACGAGGCGGCGGTGGTGCGGATCCGCGCCACCGGCGCCCTGGAGGCGGGCGGCGAGCCCTTCGCCCGCACCGTGGAGGTGCACGCGGTCCCCGAGGACCACGAGGCGTTCTACAAGGCGGTGTTCGTCGGCAACGAGACCGACGCCGAGGGCTACGTCCTCCACTTCGGGCCCGGCAACGGGAGCCCCCGCGCGCCGGCGAACGACCGCACCCCCCCCGCGCGCGACGGGAGCTGGGACACCAGCCGCCACACCAACAACGCCGACTACGTCGACGGCGACGTGTACGTGAACGGCACGGTGCAGGTGACGGGGCAGTCGAACGTGTTCGGCGACCTGGACGCCACGGGCGCGGTGGTGGGCCGGCCGGTGTCGGGCGAGAGCACGGAGGGGGTGCGCCGGATCACCCCGCCCGACCTCGCGGCGCAGGACTACGCGGCGCAGGCCGACCGCGTGGTGGCCGAGGGGACGCCGCTCCCCGCCTGGATGCGGGCCGAGGAGGACCCGTCCTACTACGGCGGCGTGCTGGGGGAGGCGACCGCCCACGACCGGCCCTACTTCCACCTCGGCGACGAGAGCGGTGACATCGCGCTCCAGGAGAGCGACTCGGGCACCCTGGTGGTCGTGAAGGGGAACCTGTGGATCCACTCGGTGCGGTCGCTGACGGTGAACTTCCCCCGGGACCCCGACGTGCACGTGACGCTGGTGGTGGAGGGGAACGTGTACGTCGCCGACGACGTGGAGTACGACGGCGAGGACGACGGCCTGCTGATCATCGCCAAGAGCCCCGACGGCGAGGAGAGCTACACCGACCTCAACCGGAACTATCGCTGGGACGAGGGCGAGCCGGTCCTCAATGACGACGGCGACGGCCGCTACGACGGCCCCGTCGAGGGCTCGGGCAACATCTTCTTCGGCGACCCCCGCTTCGGCACCGGCGGCGTGACCGACGGCTACCTGTACGCCCAGAACAACGTGTACCTCGTCAACGAGGGGACCGAGGGCCGCTACGGCTCGGACGAGCGGGTGTGGGGCGTGCAGGGCTTCCTCAGCGCCGGCAACCTGATCGACCTCGGCGACCGGCGCGGCGGCAGGAACTACGAGAACTTCCGCGTCCGCTACGACACCCGCTTCCGCCGCCTCGACTTCAAGGGCGTCCCCGGCCCGGTGGGCGGCGGCGGCCTGTCGACCCTCACCGTGGTCGCCTGGCGTGAGCTGCCTTAGGCCTCGCCCAGGCGTACGCGCACGTCGACCGCCACCACGCCCTCGCCGGCGCCGCCGGCCAGGAGGGGGTTCACGTCGAGCTCGGCGATCCGCGGGCAGGCCTCGACCAGGGCCGCCAGCCGCAGCACGGCCTCCTCGAGGGCCGGCAGGTCGACGCCCGGCTCGCCGCGGTGGCCGCTGAGGAGCGGCGCGCCGCGCAGGCCGCCCAGCATCTCGCGGGCGTCGCGGTCGGTGATCGGGAGCACCCGCAGGGCCACGTCGCCCAGCACCTCGGTGTGGATCCCGCCCAGGCCGGCCAGCACCACCGGGCCGACGGCCGGATCGCGCCGGGCGCCCAGGATCACCTCGCGCCGCCCCGTCCGCTGCGCCTGCAGCAGGAAGCGGCCGCGCCCGTCCCCGCTCCCCAGCGCGGCGTGCATCTCCTCGGCCGCGCGCTGGACCGCGTCGGGGCCCTCCAGACCGAGGCGCACCCCGCCCCCCTCCGACTTGTGGAGGTGCTCGGGATGGTCCCACTTGAGCACCACCGGCCAGGAGCCCAGGCGGGCGGCGCGTTCGGCGGCCTCGGCGGGGGTGGCGGCGTGGGCGTGGGCGGCGACGGGGATCCCGGCCGCCTCGAGCAGGGCGAAGGCCCGATCGGACGGCAGCCACGCGTCGCCGGGCGGCGCGCACAGGGCGTCCAGCCGCTCCCGGTCGAGGTCGAAGCCCCGTGCCTCGCCCGGCTCGCGCTCCAGCCAGCCGCGGAAGCGGGCCATGGCGCCCAGGGCCTGGGCCGCGTCCTCGGGGAAGTCGTAGGTGGGGATCCCCGCGGCGGCGAACACCGCGGTCGCCTCGGCGGCGCGTCCGCCCATGAAGCAGGCCAGCACCGGCTTGTTGCCGGCGCCCACCTCGCGAGCCAGGGCCACCTTGCGCACCACCTCCTCGGCCACGGCGCGCACGTCGGTGTTCCCGGGGCCGACGAAGATCGGCAGCAGGCCGTCCACCCCGGGGTCGGTGAGGAGCGACGCCACGCAGGCTCCGAAGGCGCGGGGCCCGGCGGTGGCGATCGTGTCGACCGGGTTCTGCGTGGAGGCCTCGGGGGGCAGCACCTCCTCGAGGGACGCCACCGTCTGCGCGCTGAGGGCCGCGATCTCGAGGCCGTAGGCCGTGGCGGCGTCGGCCGCCATGATCCCCGGGCCGCCGGCGTTGGTGACGATCGCCACCCGCGGCCCGCGGGGGACGGGCTGACGGGCGAAGGCCCGCGCCAGGTTGAACAGCCCCTCCACCCGGGTCACGCGCAGCACGCCGCACTGCTCGAGGAAGGTGGTCATGACCTCGTCCACCCCGGCCAGCGCGCCGGTGTGCGAGGCGGTGGCGCGGGCCCCCGCGGCGGTGCGCCCCGACTTGACCATGAGCACCGGCTTGCCCGCCCGGGTGAGCCGGCGGGCGGCCGCCGCTAAGCGGCGCGGCTCGTCGAGGCTCTCCAGGTACAGCAGGATCACCCGGGTCCGCGGGTCCTCGCCCCACCACTCCAGCAGGTCGTTGCCGTTCACGTCCGCCTTGTTGCCCAGGCTGACGAAGGCCGACAGGCCGAGGTCGAGCTCGCGGGCCCGCGCCAGCAGGACCTCACCCAGGGCCCCGCTCTGGCTGGCGAAGGCGACGTTGCCCACCCGGGGGAACTCGGCGGCGAACGAGGCGTTGAGGCGCACCTCGGGATGGGTGTCGATCACCCCCATGCAGTTGGGTCCCACCAGGCGGATCCGGTGGCGCTCGGCCAGGTCGCGCAGGGCGCGCTCCCGCGCCGCCCCCTCGGCGCCGCTCTCCTTGAAGCCGGCCGAGATCACGATCGCCGCCCGCACCCCCTTGGCGCCGCAGGCCTCGAGCACCGCCGGGATCGCGTCGGCCGGGACCACCAGCACCGCCAGGTCGACCTCGTCGGGGACGTCCGGCAGGGCGTCGTGGCAGCGGATCCCGCGCACCGAGCGGGCGGCGGGGTTGATCGGGTACACCGGCCCGGTGAAGCCGAAGTCGATCAGGTTGCGCACCACCAGGTGCCCGATCGCCTCGGCCCGGCGGCTGGCGCCCACCACGGCGATGGCCCGCGGCCGGAACAGCGGCTCGAGGGGATGACGCTCGCTCATGGGGGGAGATTAACCGGAACGGCGGGCCACCGATCGCGCGGGCGAAGAAGAAGAATGAAACCGCGCAGCTCGCAGAGTCCGCAGAGAGCGGTGAGCTCGATCCTCCGCGAATCTCTGCGTCCTCCGCGCTCTCTGCGGTTCATGTCTCAGGAGTCGAGCGCGACGTCCGCCTCCTCGTCCCGCGGCAGCGCGCCCCACCGGGCGCCCACCAGGTCGCGGCGCGCCGGCCACTCCAGGCGGCGCACCGCGTCCGCCTGGGGGAGGTCCGCTCCCAGCCGCTCCTGCAGGAGGGGGCGGGCCAGGGCCCAGGCGGCGGCGAGGTCGAGGTTGGCCTGGCCCTTGGTCGACAGCAGGGGCTCGAGGCCCACCACCTCGAAGCCGAACCGCGCGTCGGCGGCCTCGAGCAGGGTCAGCAGGTCCTCGGCCACGACGCGGGAGCTGCCGTCGTACAGGGTGAGGTGGGGGTGGTAGCCGTAGTCGGGCTTGTGCCACACGTCGCGAAGGGCGGGGGAGTCGCAGCGCACGAACACCGTGTTCTGGCGGGGGCCGAAGAAGCTGCCTGCCCCGTGGCAGGTGAGGCGGGTGCCGGCGATCCGCCGCTGCTGCGCGGTGAGGTCGTAGCGCTGACGGTAGGGGCCGCGCACGGTCACGTGGGCCCGCCCCTTCTCGTGGGGGTTGGCCAGGAACCGCACCCCGTCCAGGATCCCCTCCAGCAGGGGGTCGGACACGTAGATCACGTAGAACACGCGCACGTCAGATCACGAGGTAGCGCAGCAGGTTGGCGTCGGGGCGGGCGGCGGCCAGGCCCGCGATGAGCGCGAACATGTCGTCGCCGAAGGCGCGGGCGCGGCGGAAGGCGTCGTCGCGCGTGGGGCGGTCGGCGATCCAGGCCAGCACCTCGGGCTCGGGGCGCCCGGTGGCGTCGAGGAACCAGGCGTACCCCTCGAGGGCGCGCCGCAGGGGCTCGCCCGCGGCGGCCTCACCGGCGCAGGCCTCCTCCAGGCGCGCCAGGGGCGGGGTCTGCACCACCTCCAGCAGGCGCTCGGGCTCGATCGGCTGGTGGCGCGCGAACGCGACCAGCATGGAGTAGCAGGTCAGCATGCGGCTGAACTTGAGCTTGAGGTTGGTCAGGTGGCTCTTGGGCTTGTCCGCCTCGTCCCGCCGCCGCCGCTTGTGCTCGTAGCTCAGGCACAGGGTCTTCCAGTAGCGGACGATGTCGTTGGCGAGGAACACCGGCCGGAAGCTGGCCTCGTGCTGGCGGTAGTCCCGCACGTACACCTCGACCACGTCCTCGAGCACCTGCCGATAGGCGCCGTCGTTGAACAGGGGACGGCTCTCGAGCAGCAGCAGCAGGCGGGCGGTGAAGACGTTCCGCGACACGTCGGCCGGGCCGCCGAGGTGCTCGGTCAGGTCGCGGGCCGCGTGGATCGCGAGGTAGCGGCCGTCCCCCGAGAAGTCGGGGAAGCCCTGCTCGCGCGAGACCCGGATCAGGTCCGCCTCCACCAGGATCTCCGCCAGGCGGGGGTAGGCCCCGGGGCCGGTGTGCAACAGGAACAGGTCGAGGTCCGAGTGGACCGAGGCCTCCAGGCGACCGTAGGAGCCGGTGGCGTAGATACAGAGGGTCCCCGCCTCGGCCAGGGAGGGCAAGACGGTCAGCCGGGCGCGCAGCGTGGCCAGGCGCTGCTCGCAGGCGCGGCGGCGCTCCCCGATCGGGGAGGGGGGCTCGGGGAGGTCGCTCACAGCCCGGATCCTATCGCGAGGCAGCGCTCCCGGAGCCGCCTGGTCCCCGCCCCCCGCTTCCCCGACCCTGGGTACCCAGATTTCGGAAGTGCCGTCCTCACCGGACGCCAAACTGCGCCACCCGCCCGCTAAGTCACTGGCGTGTAACACCGGGAGTCATGCCGCAGGGCGGCGCGGCGGTTGCTCCACGAGCGCAACCCGCACGCTGGCCCCCTGGCGCGCGGAAGAGGGGTGCACCATGGTTCCTTCGATCCTCCGCGCCGCCCCGGCGCTGGCCCTCGCCGTCCCCCTGCTCGTGGCCGGCTGCGCCGAGTCCTCGGGCGGAGGCGGCGCCGCCGCCGCGACCGCCGGCTCGGGGACCACGGCCCCCGGCTCGACCGCCAGCGGGATCCCCGCCGCGCCGGCCAGCGTGGGGTCGCCCCTCGACGCCTACAACGCGGAGCTGCAGAAGGTGTGGGACGCCGTGCGCCCCATGGTGAAGGCGCGGCTCGACCAGGAGGCGGCGACGCAGCTGGCGGGCGTGCGCCACAGCACCTCGGCCGTCGACGTCGAGGTGGTCAACGTGCGCGCCCTGCAGCTCGACGCGGCGGTGGCCCCCGGCTTCACGCAGCTCGACGCCGACCGACTGGCGCTGCGCGCGCCGCTGCAGGGGAGCTGGCTCGTCGCCCTGGAGGCGGACGTGCGGGTGCGGGTCAAGATCGGCAGCTTCAGCCCGGCGGTCGACCTCCCCCTGCGCCTCGAGCTGAGCGACCTGAGCCTGGAGGCCTCGGTCGAGCTCGACACCGCCGACCCCACGCGGCCGACCCTCAGCCGGGTGGGGCGCCCCCAGGTGAGCTTCCAGGTGGCGCTCTCCTCCAGCAACCCGCTGGTCGCGCAGCTGACCAACGTGCTGTCCCCCGTCGCCGACTGGCTGGCGCACCGGCTGCTCGACGGCGTCCTGAGCGGCGTGCTGCCGTCCCTCTCCAACATGCAGGGCATGCCGGGGCCGGTCCCCGGCGACGGCGCCCCGGCCCTGCAGGACTCGGGCACCCCCACCCCCTTCGAGGAGCTGGCCGTCAACATCGACCGCAAGATCCGCCGGCACCACCTGCCGCACGGCACGCTGCTGCTGGCGCACGTCGACCAGCCCAGCGTCACCTCCTGGCTCGACGCCTACCGCGACGGCGGCGTCGGCATGGAGGGCGCGGTGGTCGACTACGACGGCGGCGGCGACTCGGCGATCTGGACCGGCCACTACCTGGCGGCGCAGGCGTTCCGCTACAGCGTCACGGGCGAGAGCGAGGCCCTCGACAACGTGGCCCACGTGATCGGCGGGATCGGCGCGCTGCTGGACGTGAACGGCGGCACCGGCCTGCTGGCCCGCAACGCCGCCCCCGACGCCTCGCTGGTGGGCCAGACCCTCAACCGCCGCGGCACCTTCGGCTCGGCCACGATCAACGGCGAGGCCTGGGTCGGTTACCAGGGCAGCTACGGGATCTCGCGCGACCAGTACAGCGGCGTGTTCTTCGGCCTGGCGATCGCCTACGAGCTGATCCCGCAGGTGCGCGCCGACTGCGCCCGCAGGATCGAGCAGATGCTCGACTACCTGCTCGCCAACGACTGGATCATCGAGGAGGACCGGCCCACCTGGAACGGCAGCAACAGCAGCCGCGGCCCCACCTTCTGGATGGGCGTCAACTACCAGAAGCTGGCCTTCCTCCTGATCGGTCACCGCATGAACCCGAGCAAGTACGCGGCGGAGCTGGCCGCCGCGGGGCCGCTCGCCGAGACGGCCTGGTCGGGGCTGTGGATGAACACCTTCGGCATCGACCACTACTACAAGTTCAACCTGTCCCACATCGGGCTCTACAACTACTTCCGGCTGGAGACCGACCCCCACCGGTGGCAGGCGGTGCACCGCGGGTACCGGATCCTGGAGCGGTACGTCGGGCACCACCGCGACGTCCACTTCGACCTGATCCAGACCAGCATCGACCCGCACACCCAGACCGAGCTGTTCCCGCAGACCCGCGAGCAGCTGCGGCGGTTCCTCCGCCTGCCGCACCGGGACGCGACCGGGCCGGTGGTGGACCTGAGCAGCGTCCAGTGGGTGACGGTCACTCAGACCAGCTACGCGTACACGACGGGGCAGTCGGGCGGGAACAGCGGCCTGGCGCTGGTCACCACCAGCGTCCAGATGCCGTCCGAGCCCCTCGACCTCGACCAGCGCCGCCCGGCGGGCGACTTCCTGTGGCAGCGCGACCCCTTCCAGCCCGGGCAGCCCAACGAGGGCAACCCGCGGCGGGAGAAGCACGGGCTGGATTACTCGCTGCCGTACTGGATGGGGCGCTACTACGGGGCGTTCTAGGGTCCTGACACTGAAGTCCACCGTCCAGCTGTCAGGCCCGAAGCGGGGCCCGCGCTCTCGCTGACGACGGAGCGCGTGGCGCCTTCACTGGGCGGGCGACTCGACGTCGGCCAGCGCCTCCCAGGCCCGGCGGGCCTTGCTCCGCGACGGCTCGCCGCGCGCGACCAGGCGCAGCGCCCGGTCGGGGCCGTACACCAGGACCACCGTCTCCTTCTTCTCGACCCCCAGCGCCTCGCGCACCTTTCCCTTGGGATCGATCAGCAGGATCGGCGGCGCGTCGGGGTCGTCCTCCTCCCGCATGCGCTTCAGCGCCGTGTCCTCGAACCAGCTCGGCGTGAGGTCCTGCAGGAACACCAGCCGGCCCAGGTCCTCGCTGGGCCGCTCGCGGTCGAGGGCCTCGCTCCAGCCCTCCTGGGCCTTCTTGTTGGCCAGGATCGGCGCCGTCACCACCATGACCAGCCCCCGCTCGACCACCTGCTCGTCGGTGTACGGGCGCCCGTGCGGGTCCTCGTGGCTGAAGTCGGGCAGCACCCGGGCGAAGCGCCGCGGCGGCGCCCGGTCGGCCCGCATCGGCTCCGCCCGCACGGGCCGCAGGGCGTCGTCGCCGGCGGGCGCCGGCGCGCCGGCGCGCGGCGCGCCGCCGGCGGCGAGGGCGGCGCGGA
>JAWLGW010000097.1:0-11572 GCA_041690735.1 Planctomycetota bacterium | reverse complement strand
AGCCCGGCGACGTCCCCGACACCGAATCCGACGTCTCCAGCCTCGCCGAACGCATCGGCTACCGCCCCCGGGTCCCGGTCGAGACCGGCGTGCGCCGGTTCGTCGACTGGTACCGCGACTACTACGGCTGAACCGGCGCCGGCCGGTACGGCTGCGCGTGGTCACCCGGATTTGACCTTCTTCCGGTAGTCGCGCCAGAACTCGGGGTTGACCTCGTCCACCTCGTTGGGCACGTCGAGGCGCCACCCGGCGGCGCCCTCCCGCAGCCAGTCGACCGCCACCTTCATGAGGTGGTCGATCACCTGGGGGTTGTTGGTGTCGAGCTGAGGCAGGCTGCCAAAGCCCCACCAGGCGTTGTAGTTGGGCTTGGGGGACTGCACGACCGGGAACCCGTGGAAGAAGTACCACTTCCAGAACTTCGACTTGGGCCCCTTCTCCATGGCGTCGCGGAAGGCGTAGTGCGTGTCGCCGGTGTGGTTGAACACGCAGTCGAGGATCATGTTCATGTCGCGCGCCTTCAGGGCGTCGCGCAGCCGGTGGTAGTCAGCCAGGGTGCCCAGGGCCGGGTCGATCGTCTCGTAGTCGGCGGTGTCGTAGCGGTGGTTGCTGCCCGCCTTGAAGATCGGGTTGAGGTACAGCGAGGTCACCCCGAGCTCGGCCAGGTAGTCGACCTTGTCGATCACGCCCGGCAGGTCGCCGCCCATGAAGTTGAAGTGGCTGGGCTTGGCGTCCCAGGCCTCGAGATACTTGTCGTCGATCCCCCACGGGGTGCCCGACGGGCGGCGCGCCACCTCGGGGGCGAGGTTCGGATCGCCGTCGGCGAAGCGGTCGGGGAAGATCTGATAGAAGACCGCGTCGCGGACCCACTCGGGGGTCTCGAACCGGCCCGCCTCGGCGGTGGAGACGGCGAACTTCTCCCGCCGCCCCGCCGGGAAGGTGGCCGCCGCCTCGCCGTCCTCCAGCACGAACTGATACCGCACCTTGCCCGGAGTCCGGGCGAAGGTGAGGCGCGCCTCCCACACGGCCCTCCCCTGCCAGCGCCCGATCGGGCGGGCCAGCACGCCCTCCTTGTCGGCGCCCAGGGGCCGCGGGCTCACCTGCACCCGCACCCGCTCCACGTCGCCGTCGAGGGTGTGCAGCCGCAGGACCAGCCGGCGGCGGCCGTCCACGGCGCAGGCGTAGGCCAGGTCGGCGGGGTCGTGCAGCAGCTGATCGGTCGCGATCTGGCCGTCGCCCACCTGCCCCCGGCCGGCGGCGGCGTTGCTGCCCAGCTCCAGCACCGAGTTGAAGCCCGAGTGGCCGTCCGCCTCGGTGCGGGGGTTGTCGGCGTCGTGGGTCCACACGCTGTCGTTGATCACGAACTTGTACTGGTGGTGCCCCCGAGCCAGCTCGATCGTGGCCACGTAGGTGCCGTCGCCGTCCGGGTCGCGCAGGAGGGTGGCGTCCTTGCTCCAGCCGTTGAAGCTGCCGGCGACCGCCACCTTCTGGCAGGCGATCACGGGCTGGTGGCGGAAGGTCACCTTGTAGCGGGCGCCGCCGGGCAGCGCCTCCACCTCGACCGCGCCGCGGGCGGGCGCGGCGGCGAAGCCCAGCGTCAGGGCGCCGAGCGCCGCGATCTGCCACCAGATCCTGCGGGAGAACCTGCTCACGGGGTCACCTCCAAAGGCGATACGGGGAGCCATGTCGGGGGGAGGAGAGGCGCCGTTCCCAGGATCCGGACAGGGAAATTTTCCACGCAACTCCTTGCCCAAAAGGCGGTTGCGCTGCGCGGCCGGCTGCCTCACAATCGCCGCCCCGTCCCCCCGGAGGCGACCTCGGCGTGAGCTCCCCAGCCCGCAACCTGGCGCACGGCCTGGCCTACCTGGCCCCCAACATGGCCGGGTTCCTGGTGTTCACCTTCCTGCCCGTGCTGGCGATCTTCGTGGTCGCCTTCACCAGCGGCGACTACACCTCGGGCTTCGACGCCCAGGGCGCGTTCCAGATCGACGCCCACTGGGTGGGCCTGTCCCACTTCGGCGCCCTGCTCCGGGACGACGAGTTCTGGCAGAGCCTGTGGAACACGGCGTTCCTCATGCTGTCGATCCCGATCCAAATGGCCCTGGCCCTGGGGCTCGCCCTGCTCCTCAACCAGAAGATCCCGGGGCGGGTGGTGTACCGGACCCTCCTGTTCCTGCCCACGATCGCGGCGGGGCTGGCCCTGTACATGATCTGGCGGCAGATCTACAACCAGGACTACGGGCTGCTCAACCGCCTGCTCGAGGCCGTCCACCTGATCGACCCCGGGCAGGGCCCCGACTGGCTGGGCAGCAAGCTGCTGGCGAAGCCGGCCCTGCTGATCATGCTGGTGTGGATCGCCATGGGCGGCACCAACATGATCCTGTACCTGGCCGCCCTGCAGGACGTGGACCCCACCCTGTACGAGGCGGCCTCGATCGACGGGGCCACCCCCTGGGCGGCCTTCCGGGCCATCACCTGGCCGGCCCTGCGGCCGACCACGTTCTTCATCCTGACCACCAACCTGATCGGCGGGATCCAGATCTTCGATCAGGTGCTGATCATGACCAAGGGCGGCCCCGAGGGGACCACCGCCACGATCCTGTATTACATCTACCGCAACCTGTACGAGTACCAGGGCAAGATCGGCTACGCCGCGGCCCTGTCGGTGGTGCTGTTCGTGCTGGTCCTGGCCATGACCCTGGTCAACTGGGCGCTCAACCGCAGCGCGCGGGAGGGCGCGTGAGGGGCCCCGAGCGCTCGCAGAAGCTGCTGGTCATGCTCGCCCTGACGCTGGTGGCGGCGACCACGATCACCCCCTTCGTGTGGACCGTCGCCCTGTCGCTCAAGCCCGAGGACGCGGTGTTCACGGGCGGCCTGCTGCCCATGCGCACCGAGCAGCGGGCGACCGTGGGCGGCGAGACGGTGGCGGTGCGCAAGCTGCGCGACCTCGACGACGGCAAGGTGCGCATCAAGGTGACCGAGCCCGGTCACCCCCAGAACCGCCAGATCCTCGATATCGAGGGCGAGGTCGAGCGGACCGAGCGCCTCGAGCCCCAGTGGCAGAACTACCCCGAGGCCTGGAACGCCTACCCCTTCCTGTCCTTCGGGCGGGCGTACCTCAACTCGCTGGTGGTGGCCGGCTTCGTCACCCTGGGCCAGGTGGTCACCTGCGCCCTGGCGGCCTTCGCCTTCGCCCGCCTGCGCTTCCCCGGCCGCGACCTTTTGTTCTTCGCCTACCTCGCCACCATGATGGTCCCGGGCGCGGTGACCATGATCCCCACCTTCGTGCTCCTCAAGAACCTGCCCGACGTCCTCAACTGGGCGTTCGCCACCGACTTCTTCGCCCGCGAGCTGGTGATCGGCGGCAGCCTGGTCGGCACCGACAGCTACTTCGCCCTCATCGCCCCCCGCTGCTTCTCCGCCTACGGGACCTTCATGCTGCGGCAGTTCTTCTTGGGGATCCCCCGCGAGCTCGAGGAGGCGGCCTACCTCGACGGGTGCAGCTCGCTGCAGATCCTCCGCCACGTGGTGCTGCCGCTCTCCATGCCGGCCCTGGCGACCCTGTCGATCTTCAGCTTCATGTGGGCCTGGGGCGACTTCTTCTGGCCCCTCATCGTGACCCGCTCTGACAGCATCAAGACCCTGCCCCTGCTGCTGCAGACCTTCCAGGGCCAGTACGGCGCCAAGTGGAACCTGCTCATGGCGGCCTCGGTGCTGGGGCTGCTCCCCATGGTGGTGGTGTTCCTGCTGGGGCAGCGCCACTTCATCGAGGGGATCAAGCTGGGGGCCGTGAAGGGCTGAGCGCGGGCTCTACCGCTCCGGGTTGCTGCCGACCAGCACCGCGTGCACGCCGCGGACCGTGAGGACGAAGCCCACGAACAGGAGGGCACGCGAGAAGATCGTGCCTCCGCCCTGCAGCTTGATCGCGATCAGGGAGCCCGCGATCACCGCGGCGCCGATCACCGCGTACAGCACCCCCTGCTGACGGTTCGCGGTGCGCAGGGCGCAGCCCGAGCAGCCGTGCCGCGAGTGGGTGCGGTCGGACTCGCAGCGGGGGCAGTACTCGGTCCACAGGCCGGTGCGCTCGCCTGGCGCGGACGCCGAGGCCGCCGCCGGTGCGGCCGCCATTGCCGGGACCGGGGCCGGGACCGCGGTTGGCGCTCGCCTCGCGCGCTCGGCGCCCGGAGCGGCGACCTCCGCCCGACAGGTGAGGCAGCGGCCGTCCGCGCCCACCGGGCGGGGCGCCTCGCAGGCGTCGCAGTAGATCTCGCGGCTGGAGCCGTCGGCGGCGGCGCCCCGGCCAGCGGCCGCGGCTCCGATCTCCACACCGCAGGCTGGGCACTGGCCCGAGCGCCCCACCCGCTGCGTCGTCTGGCAGCCCGGGCAATGCACCTCCCGGGCGACCCGGGCCGACGCCCGCCGGGCCGGCGCCTGCGCCGCCGGCCGTTCGCCGCCGATCGCCGATCGGCCCGCGCCGATCAGGCGGCCGCTCCCCGTCGCCCTGCCCGAATGGTCGCGCTCGCTCACATCCCCGCTCCTTCTTCCCACCGGCCGGTGTAGAAGCTGGCCCGGGACGGCGCAACGCCGTGAGCCTCTCGCCCTCCCCCGTTCGGGCGCCCCGCCGTCAACGCCACGGAAGGAGCCCGGAGGCCTCTCCTGGACGGACGCCGGGGCGCCGGAGGAACCTACTTGGTGCCCGATCCCCCCAGCTTGAGCTGCTTGAAGGTCTGGTACGACTCGCGCCCGGTCTTCCGAGGCACCCGGTCCATCTGCGCGATCGCCTCCCTCGCGTTCTCGACCCGGTCCTCGGGCGCCGGGTGGGTCTGTAGCCAGGAGGGGACCCAGTCGCCCCGGCCCTCCATCTGGGACAAGTGCTCGAAGAAGCTCACGTAGCCGTGGGGGTCCCAGCCGGCCTGCGTCTCGTAGCGGATCCCGGTCGAGTCCGCCTCCCGCTCGTGGGCCCGGGTGTAGGTGATCAGCGAGCCCTGCTGGGCGACGGTACCGACCAGCTGGCCCAGGACTCCAGCCTCCTGGCCGAGGGCCAGCGCGCTCAGGGTCTGCAGCCCGTACTGCGCCGCCAGCTGCTCGGCGATGTGCCGCTCGGTTACGTGAGCCACCTCGTGGCTCAGGACCGCCATCAGCTCGGCCTCGCTGTCGACCGCCCGCAGCAGCCCGGTGTACACGTAGATCGACCCGCCGGGGATCGCGAAGGCGTTCACGGTCTCGTCCTCGCGGACCACCTTGAAGTCGATATCGATCCCCTCGGGCACCTCGTCGCCGGCGGCCTGCACCACCTGCCGGCCCAGCTCCTGCACGTAGCCGGTGATCTCGGAGTCGTCGACCAGGGTGAGCTGCTGCTCGATCTCCTCCTCCCTGCGCTGGCCCAGCTGGTTCTCCTCCTCGACGGGCAAGACCAGCCGGGCAGCGGTGCCCTCGACCTGCTCGATCGGGCCCTCCTTCTCGGGCCCGCCGCAGCCGGCGACCGAGGACAGGCCGAGGCCGATCAGCCCGGCGGAGAGATACGTCGTCAGACGACGGGGAGACGTCATGGGGCACCTCGCGTGGGTCTGGTGGTGCGGCACGCGAGTGCAAGCGCCGCGCCGAGCGGGCGAGGCGGCGGCGCGGCGGCGAGGAGGCCGCGCCGGCGGGACAGCGGCGGCCGCCCGGGCGGGTCACCGAGGCCGCTGCGCCGCCGGAAGGGCGCGGCCCGCCCGTCGAGGAGCGAGGCTCAGCGGGCGCGTCGCGCCCGGGGCGCCGCGATCCGCACGACGCCCGGCGGCAGGTCGGCGAACCGCTCCTCCACGAAGAAGCAGTTGGTGCGGGGGCTGGCCCCCGCGATCGGCACCCACCGCCACTTCTTGCCCTGGGCGAAGGCCTCGGTGAACTCGGCGTGCTCCTCCGCCGTGGGCGCGCGGCCGTGCCGGTCGCGGTAGTACACCGCCGTGGAGCAGAACTGCGTCGCGTTGCCGCAGGGGGTCGCCTGCTGGCCCCGGAACACGCGCTCCACCAGGGCGCGGGCGCTGGCGGGCAGCCGCTCCCAGGGCCGCTCCTGCAGCTCCACGTGCCGGCGCAGCTGCCACTTGCCCGGCTCGACCTCCACCATGGGCGTCCCCCGCCGCTGGTGGCGCCGGATCGCCCCCTGCGCCTTGAGGTGCGGCTGCAGCGGCGTGCAGTAGGCCCGCACGAAGGCGGTGAAGGTGGGGTAGATCCGCCGCACCGGCCGCAGGGTGAACGAGTTGACCATGCACCACAGCACCGCCACCGAGTCGGTGTCGTCGCGCCCGCCCGCCTCGCCGACCACCATGCGGGCCGCCCACAGGGCGTCGTCCTCGGTGAGACGGTACGGCTCGCCCACCCCGTCGGCTCGGGCGATCGTGCCGAAGGGCCCCTGCTGCGCGAGGGCCGGCAGCGGGGTCAAGGCCTTGAGCACGAGGACGATCGGCGCAGCGAAGCGAGCAGCACGAGCCATGGGCCTGGCCTCCTGGGGAGCCAACGGTAGCCCGCCGCCGGCGCAGGCCGTGCGCGTGCGGGCGCCGCGCGCCCTAACCTCGCCGGCTAAGCGAGCGGCAACCGCCCCAGCCGGCGCCGCTCGTCCAGACGGGAGAGCCCCGACTTCCGGAACAGGCGGTAGGCCTCCTGCATCTCGCGGTCGCTCGGCCGCCGGTCGATCTCGGGACAGAACACGCACCGCAGGTTGCAGAAGGCGAAGAAGATCGTCCCCGAGCCCGCCCACCCGCGCAGGCAGTCCTCCTCGCCGAAGTGGGGGAAGGCGGCGGACACCCGGGCGCGCCGGCCGGTGAAGCAGGCCCCCCAAAGGAGGCGCTGGTCTCGTCAGTCAGACGGTTCACGCGGCAGCCGCGGGGGCACACCCGGCACGCGGCCAGGGTGGCGACCGCGGCCTGGGCGCGGCGGGCGAGCTCGCCCGACTCGAACAGCTGCAGGTACGCCGGCCAGGTCATCCGATCGGCATCGCACGGGCCGACCGGCCCGCCAGACAGGCGGCCCGCCAGACAGGCGGCCCGCCGGACAGGGGACAGCGCGCCTGCGATCAGTTCCCCAGCGCGTCGGTGGCGGTGCCGGCCAGCCCGCGCGCGGGCGCGGACAGGCGGGCCATGTCGTCGGCCAGCACCGGGAACACCGCCGCCGGCACCTCGTCCGCAGCGAAGGGGATCGACTGCAGCACCCGCTCGACGCCGGGCACGGTGGCGGGGTCGCCGTCGTAGGGGAGCGCGTTCGAGACCCGCTCCAGCCGACCGGTGCCCCGGTAGACCTCGGGCAGGCGCATGAGCGGCCAGTGGGTCGCCTCGAGGCCCAGGGCTCCCTCGATCAGGGCGGTGGCGTCGTTGCACACCCCCAGCTGTCCGTAGGCCCCGGTGCGCAGCTGGTCGAGGCCCCGCTCCTCCGCCAGGCGAGTCAGGCTGCGGCGCACCCAGGCGGCCGCCGAGGCGGCCCGCAGGGCCTCGCGCCCCTCGAAGGACCGCACGCTCTTGGCGCCGGTCCAGCTGGGGCGGCGCGAGCCGGTGGGGCGGAAGCGGGCCTGGTTGTCGGTGCCGAGGTAGAAGGCCACGTCGGCGTTCACCACCGGGCCCCGCACGGTGATCACCAGCTCCGAGTGGGTGGCGGGCACGAACAGGGTGCGGTCGGTCCCGGGGACCTCGACGCCGCTGTCGAGCCACAGGGGCGCCGCCACCTCGCGCAGGGTGGTGGTGCCGGGGGCCTGATAGTACAGGGCCGAGAAGTTGGCGATCGAGCGGAAGTCGTGGGCCTCGACGGTGTGGCCGTCGCGCTCCAGCAGGGCCAGCACGCCCCGCGGGGTGCGGGCCCGCTCGCCCTGGTAGGTGACCCACCCGGTGCCGTTCATGGACAGGCGGTTGAACACCTCCGCCAGGCGGGCGCTGTCGGGGTGGCGTTGCGCGCTGTCGGGCTCGTGCACCGTGCCCCGGAACAGGCCGTGGCCGAGCGGCTTCAGCGAGGTCTGCGGCGGGGTCTGGTCGGCGACCGGAATGCCGAGCGCCTCCTCCACCCGCGCGGGCGCCGCGACCTGGTTGCGCTGCGCGCCCAGCGCGGCCAGCTCGGCCCGCAGGGCGCCGCCGATCGCGGGGGCCTTCCAGCCGGGGAACCGATCCAGGGCGGCCAGCGCGGCAGGGTCCCCGGCGATCGCGCCCTGGACCAGGCCGGTGAGCTGAGCCTGCTGCTCGGGCGAGAGGACGAACGGCGCCGCGCCCTCGGCAGGGACGGCCTGCAGGGCGGCGGCCACCTGCTGCCCCAGGGCCGCCAGGTCGATTCCCTCGGCGGCGGCCCGCGCTCGCAGCCCGGCGGCGAGCTCCGAGAGCCGCAGCGGCCGCTCGTCGCTGATCGATTGCGCCGCCGCGGGGAGCGCGGCCAGCAGGACGAGCAACAGCGACAGGGACGTGCGGCGCATGGCGACCTCCGGGTGAAAAGGTCCCGTGCAAGTGAGGGACCCTCGTAACCCGTTGCGCCGTCAGCGGCGACCTGCCAACGGCGTCAGGAGGGTCGAGAGACGTATTCGAGCACGGGCCACAAGTGAAACCATGCGCGCGCTACGAGGCGGAGGGCGCCGCCCGCCGCATCACCCGGTACTCGCCCGCATACTCCGGCCGGACCTCGCCCTGCTCGTCGAGGCACCAGGGCAGCGGCTGGCGGGGCGGGATCGTGACCACGCCGGGGCGCTCGTAGGTGCGGAACACCAGGTCCCAGATCGGGCTGGTGACCCCGTGGTTGGCGCGGGGATTACCGAAGTGGTGGTGCAGGTGGTGGCGGCGGATCCAGCGTCCGTAGGGCTCCCAGGGGGCGTGGGTGTGGGAGCGGCGGTGGACCACCTCGTACAGGGTGTAGAACAGGGCGAACCCCCCGGTGAACGCCGCCGCGTGCGCGGCCCCCACCGCCAGCCAGGCGAGCAGGAAGGCGAGGGCCACCACCGGCACCGCCACCTTGAGCTTGCGCAGGGTGGGGCTGAAGTAGTCGGTGCGGGCGTGGTGGGTGAGGTGCTCCCGCGAGAACTCGGTCTTGCCCCGAGGCAGGTGACCGCCCCAGTTGTGCAGGGCGTACTCGGCGAAGCTCCACACCCCGACGCCGGCCAGGGCGGCCAGACCCAAACTCGCGACCATGGGGACGCTCCTCGCGACAGAGTGAACCGGATTCACGAAGTGAACCACGTTCACCCGACCTCGTCAATCCCCTTTCCTACTGCACGTCCGGCCGGCCTCCGTGCAGGCGCGCCGCCCGGCGGGCCCACTGGCGCAGGTGGCGCTCGCTGGGCCGGTCGGGATACCGGCCGTAGAAGGCGTGCACCGCCTGCATGCGGGCGATCGAGGGGGCGAGGCGCGCGGCCAGACCAGGCGCCCGCACCGCGCCGGCCAGCAGGCGCAGCCCCTCCCCGGGCGTGGGCCGGTGCACGCGCTGCTCGAGGCCCGCCCGGGTGTTGGTCTGCGACATGAGCCCCGTCGCCATGAGCCGCCCTACCTCGGGCCCCGACAGGCTCTGCGACAGGCGGCGGAACACGTCGTACGAGGTGAGCAGCCCGCCCAGCTCCCGCATGGCGCGGGCTTGATAGCTCCAGGTGGCGGCCAGGCTGCCGGGGTCGTCGTGGGCGCTGACCGCCTCGGCCAGGATCCTGGCCGCGACCATGCCCACGCCGACGCCGCTGCCGTGGGCCGGGAACACCTGGCAGGCGGCGTCGCCCACCAGGGCCACCCCGGGCGCGGCCAACCGGTCGTAGGGGCGGCGGATCGGGATCCTCCCCTGTCCGCCGAACTGCCGCCCGCCCACCCAAGGGTTGTCGGCGCGGAACCGGCGAATGAGCTCTTGCCCGGTGGGCCCCCGGTCGGCGACCAGGGTGCCGGCCAAGATCTCGACCACCCCCTCGGCGAGGTCGAGGTGCACCATGAGGGTGGAGTAGCCGCCGGCGACCGACAGATAGGTGACGTCGTCCCGGGACTGAGCGCCCGCCCGCTCCAGGAAGGCCTCGGCCCCGGCGCGGTCCGTCACCTCGCGCACCTCCTGCGCGGCGACGCACAGGTCGGTGGGGTCGGGCGCGGGGGTGTCGCGGTCCAGCGCGGGGACGCGGGTCCGCACCGCGGCGGTGAGGCCGCTGGCGTCCACGAACAGGCGGGCGTCGAGGCGCAGGCGGCGGGGAGGGGCGCCGGTCTCCAGGCGCTCGGCCAGCAGGCGCACCGGCCGGCCGCCCTCGAGCTCGAGGGCCCGCAGGTGCGTCTGGGCGAAGGGGACCACCCCGGCCTCCAGCGCCAGCCGCTGCAGGCGCGCCACCAGCGCCCGCATGTCCACCTTGACGATCGGCGCCGGCGGGTGGGGGATCCGGTGCCGCCCGTCGGCCGCCAGCAGCAGCGGCCGGGCCCCGCCCCGGGCCTCGGGCGCCTGCGGTCGCTCGATCCCTGCCCGGTCGAAGTGCGCCAGGGGTACGCCGTTCACCCACCGGGCCCCCGCCACCCCCAGCGGCCGGGCGTCGAGCAGCGCGGTCCTCAGCCCGGCCCGCGCCAGGTGCAGGGCGGCCGCGGCCCCCGCCGAGCCCGCTCCCACCACCACCGCGTCGAAGCGCGCCTGCTCGTCGCTCATGCCCCCAGCGCCGCCTCGAGCCGCTCCACCACGGTGCGCAGCACGTGCACCCGGGCGTAGCGCTTGTCATTGCCGGGCACGATCGTCCAGGGGGCGTAGGCAGTGCTGGTGCGGGCCACCATGTCGTTGATCGCCGCCGCGTAGGGGCTCCACTTCTCGCGGTTGCGCCAGTCCTCAGGAGTGATCTTGTGCTGCTTGTGGGGCGTGGCCTCGCGGGCCTTGAACCGCCGCAGCTGCTCCTCGGGGCTGATATGGATCCAGAACTTGCCGACCACGATCCCGTGGTTGGTGAGGTGCTCCTCGAACTCGTTGATCTCCCGGTAGGCCCGCATCCACTCGCCGCGCTGGGCGAAGCCCTCCACCCGCTCGACCAGCACCCGCCCGTACCACGAGCGGTCGTAGAGCCGCACGAACCCGTCCCGGGGCACGTGGCGCCAGAAGCGCCACAGGTAGTGGTGGGCCCGCTCCTCGTCGGAGGGGGCGCCGATCGGAATGGTGCAGAACAGGCGGGCGTCGATCCCCGCGGTCAGCCGCCGGATCGCGCCCCCCTTGCCGCCGGCGTCCCACCCCTCGAACACCAGCACCGTACTGCGCTTCGCCCGATAGGCGGCCCAGGTGGCGTCGTACAGCCGCTCCTGCCAGCGGGCCAGCTCCGCCTCGTACTCCTTCTTCTTGAGGGACAGGTCGAGGTCGACCCGGTCGAGGATCGTGGGCTGCCCCTCGGTGTCCGGCGTCGGCTCGGGCGTACCGGGCGCCGTCGGGGCGCAGACCTCCGTCCGCTCGGTCCCCAGCCGGTGCTGGATCGCCTCCAGCAGGATCCGCCCGGCGGTCAGGTCGCGGTAGTTGCGGTCGGTGGCCTCGATCACGTGCCAGGGCGCGGCGCCTGAGTCAGTGAGCCGCAGGGCCCGCTCGGAGGCGACCACGAAGGCGTCGTAGCTCTTGGAGAACCGCTTGGTCAGCGGCGAGAGCTTCCACCGCCGAC